>JBFMHE010000004.1 GCA_040752355.1 Nitrospirota bacterium
CCCTTGAGCTGCATCAACTCGGTATCGAAGACAGACATCAGCCGAACCTCCCCGTTACGTAATCCTCCGTAAGCTTCTCGGAGGGAGCCGTGAAGATCTTGTCGGTCCTGTCGAACTCGATCAGCTCCCCCAGCATCATGAAGCCCGTCCAGTCCGAAATGCGCGCCGCCTGCTGCATGTTGTGCGTCACTATCAGGATCGTCACCTCTTTCTTCAGATGAACGACCAGCTCCTCTATCTTCGACGTCGCAATCGGATCGAGCGCTGACGTCGGCTCGTCGAAAAGAAGGATCTCGGGGTCGGTGGCGAGCGCCCGGGCTATACAGAGCCGCTGCTGCTGGCCTCCCGAAAAGTCGAAGGCCGATTTATCGAGCCTGTCTTTCACCTCGTCCCAGAGCGCCGCATTCTTCAGGGAGCGTTCCACCTTCTCCTCGAGCACGCTCCTCCTGCTGATCCCCCTCACCCTGAGGCCGTAAGCGACATTCTCGAATATCGACTTGGGAAAGGGATTGGGCTTCTGGAAGACCATGCTGATGCGCATGCGGACCTCGATGGGATCTATCGCTGCGGCGATGATGTTGATGTTCTCAGGGTAGAGCATGATCGCGCCTTCGTAGCGGTTGTGCGGGTAGAGGTCGTGCATGCGGTTGAAGCACCGGAGAAAGGTCGTCTTGCCGCAGCCCGACGGGCCTATGAGCGCGGTGACCTTATGCAGGGAAATAGGCATGTTCACCTTTTTCAGTGCATGCACGTCCCCGTAGTAGAAATTAAGCTCTTTGGATTCCGCCTTCAGCGCATCGGTTACCATTTTATCTTTTTCCTCGATCGATACCTGATATAAATTGCAAGGGCGTTCATGAGCAAGGTCATGAGCAGGAGGACGATCCCCGTGGCTGCGGCATTGATATGGAACGCCTGCTGGGGCCTCGATACCCAGTTGAACAGCTGTATCGGCATCACCGTAAAGGGATCGGAGAGCCATTTAAAAGAGAGGAACGGAAAATCCGGGGTCACCGGGGAGCTGGGGAGAAAAGCGATGAAGGTCAGCGCCCCGACGGTGATGATCGGCGCGGTCTCCCCGATCGCCCGCGAGAGCCCGATGATAATTCCCGTGAGAATGCCGCCCACGGAATACGGAATTATATGCCACTGCACCGTCTGCCACTTCGTCGCGCCGAGCGCGTACGATGCCTCCCGTATCGAGTTGGGGATCGCCCGTATCGCCTCCCTCGTCGCGATGATCACCATGGGGAGTACGAGCAGGGCCAGGGCGAGCCCGCCGGTGAGCACGCTCTCGCCGAATTTAAAGAAATAGACGAACAGTCCCAACGCGAGGAGGCCGTACACTATCGACGGAATGCCGGCGAGATTGGATATGTTAATTTCGATAATATCGGTCAGCCAGTTCTTCCGGGCGTACTCTTCGAGGTAGATGCCGGCGGCGATGCCGACCGGTATAGCCGCAAAGGCGGTGACCAGCATGACGAGAAACGTTCCGACCCACGCGGAGAGTATTCCCGCTTCCTCGGGAAAGCGCGACGGAAAGGACGTGAGAAATTTAAGACTCAGCCGGGGCGCTCCGTCGACAAACAGGTCGATGAAGAGGGTGAACAGGAGGACCAGACCTACGAGGGTCGCCAGGGACCCGACACTAAGGAAGACGCGGTCCCAGAACTTGGTATAGGCAATGCGCTTCTTTATTGTCTCTACGTTTCGCAGCTCCTCGTTCATAACCCTCTCTCTCCCTCTTTATTCTTCATGATTTCCTCTCTGGTGCTATCGGCCATTAATATGCCTCCCTGATTCTCTTCCTCAACCAGAACCCTATGATATTGAGGACGAGGGTCATCAGGAAGAGCACCACGCCGGCTGCAAAGATCGTTTTGTACTCGAGCGTGCCGTGGGGGACATCGCCAAGGCTGACCTGAACAATATAGGCGGTAAGGGTCTCGACAGGCTCAAGAGGATTGGCGGTGAAGTTGGGCATCATCCCCGCGGCAATCGCGACAACCATGGTCTCTCCGATGGCCCGGGATATTCCCATTATGAACGCCGCTGCTATGCCCGAGAAGGCGGCCGGTATAATGACCTTGAAGGCCGTCTGGAACTTGGTCGCGCCCATGGCATACGACCCCTCCCGTATCTGCATCGGCACCGCCTTCATCGCGTCCTCGCTGACCGAGCTGACATACGGGATAATCATGATTCCCATAATGATGCCGGGACTCAGTGCGTTGAATCCCGAAAGCTCGGGGATAAGCACCTGGAGAAGGGGCGTCAGGAAGAGGAGCGCAAAATATCCGTATACCACCGTAGGCACCGCTGCGAGGAGCTCGAGCACGGGCTTGACGGTCTCTCGCAGGCGATGAGGGGCATACTCGCTCAGGTAAATCGCCGCGATCAACCCCAGGGGAAGCGCGACCCCGAGCGCGATGGCGGTCGTCAGGAGCGTGCCGGTCACGAGCGGGAGAATCCCGAACTTCGGCTCGGCAAAGAGCGGTGTCCATTGCGTTCCGGTCAGGAACTCCAGAAGGGGGACCTCTCTGAAGAAACCGAACGATTCGTAGGCGAGGACGATGACAATGCTGAGCGTGATAAAGACAGACGAAAGTGCGCTCAGAAACAGGACCGCCTCGATGGCGCGTTCCTTGAGTTTTTTATGGAGATTACTGCTCATGCGTATTGAATAGTCGCTTTCCCTTGATGCTGCTTCTTCTGCCCCATTCATGATCAGGTTCGCTCGCTATCTCTGTTTTCTTCGTTATGGTCGTCCTGAAGAAAGGGGCGTCAAACCTGACGCCCCCTCGTACGCCGCGGCATGACGAAGATGCCGTTTACTTCTTCCCTTCGCGGGCCATGAGCTCCTCGATCTTCACTCCCACCTCGGCCTCACCGCCGAACATGGTGCCGGTCTTGCCTTGGGCGACCCTCTCCTCTGCCAGTTTGTACGCCTTCGGAGGGAGCGGAATGTACTTGACCTGCTTGACGAGCCTCGAAGCGTTCTTCAGGTAAAAATCGACGAACTCCTTCACCTCTGGTTTGGCCATCGCCTTCTTGCTCACATAGATGAAGATCGGCCTCGAAAGGGGCTGGTAGGTGCCGTCCATGACGGTCTTTTCGGACGGGAGGACCGGCCCCTTGCCGCCGTCGACCGGCACGAGCTTCAGTTTATTCCTGTTCTCCTCATAGTAGGCGAGGCCGAAATAGCCGAGGGCACTCTTGTCTCCCGCAATGCCCTGCACCAGCACATTATCGTCCTCGCTCGCGGTGAAGTCGCCGCGGGAGGCCTTCGATTTTCCATTGATCGCCTCGGTGAAATAGTCGAAGGTGCCGGAATCCACGCCGGGGCCGAAGAGCTTGAGCGGCGCATCGGGCCACTCGGGCCGCACCTGGTTCCACTTCATGACGCTCCCCTGGGCAGCAGGCTCCCACATCTTCTTGAGATCGGCGACCGTGAGCGATTTGACCCAGCTGTTCTTCGGATTCACCATGACCGCAAGGCCGTCATACGCGACAGGGAGCTCGATGTACTCGATCCCCTGCTCTCTGCAGACGTCCATCTCCTTCTTGAGAATGGGCCTCGAAGCGTCGGAGATATCGATCTCACCCCTGCAGAACTTCTTGAAGCCGCCGCCGGTGCCGGATATGCCGACGGTGACCTTGACCGCTCCTCTTTTGGCCTTCTGGAACTCCTCTGCCACCGCCTCCGTTATCGGATAGACGGTACTCGACCCGTCGACCTTGACGAGCCTGTCCTCTGCATTTGCAGCGGCAAAGGATACGAGGACCGCCATCATTACCGCAACGCTCAGTATCTTCTTCATCACAACCTCCTGCTCGGATTAGTTTTCCTTAGGGCACACACCAGTACAGGCACGCTCATTACATAATGTTACGCGTATGCTCTCACCTCCCTGTTCCGTCCCTTGCATCACGCGTACTGCGGAACTCCTTTTCTCACTGCCCATTACTCCTATGCAGGCTCCGGAGCCGCAGCACCTTGTGTTCATTAAGCATAGACGAGCGATGTTACGCGCGTATTAACGGAATGTTACATTTGCGCAACATGCGGGGATGAAAAAGAAATGGCGTGCAGGGAGAGTGGAAAAACCGCCCCCTCTCCCTGCACACGGGTCTGATTGAACTCAGTTTCCCGAAGATGAAGGGGAACAGACCACCGGTCTCTTTAAGATCGCCTTGAGCGGAGACACGAGCGTCATACCCGCAGCGTCGGTCATGGCGTGGAAGAGCTGGGTATTGTCGATGATCGTGGTGCAGGGATACCACGCACCCTCATATTCCTTCAGATGACGGGCGCCGTTGCCCTTCGCGTAGACGGTGACCAGCTCGTTGGTATGGCTGCCGGTCCCGTAGCTCACCTCGTCATCCGGATACAGATAGGTCCCGCAGTAAGAGCCCGAGGGGCAGACGTATCCGGCAGGCTTGACAACCTGGGCGGGGAGATCTCCCGGTTCGAGCCGCGCTGCATTATTGAGCCTCATGTAGCTGTTCCCGTGATCCGACGTTACGAGGAGCAGCGTGTTGGACCAGTCGATGTCATCGCCGGGACGCTCGACGAACTGCAGGGCAGCCTTCACCGCCTCGTGCAGGTCCCACGTGGTCCCGATCATCCATGCATAGTCATTCGCATGGTTCGCCCAGTCGATATCACCCTGCTCGATCATCACGAAAAAGCCGTCTTCGTCGCTGCTCAGCACCTCGAGCGCGGCGAGCGTCGCATCCTTCAGGAGAGGGTTCTCGACGGTAGCCCTGTTCACCTGCGGCATGCCGGGCATGTCGGCAGGGACCGGGGGCTCGAAATTACCGCCGCTGCCGCCGAAGAGCCCGAAGAGCTTCTTGTTGAGGCTTTTCGCAGTCTCGGCAGCGATCAGGAGCGAGGCGCCGCCGTCCTTTCCCGCCTCTCTCTCGACAAAAACATACTCGCCGAGAGCGCTGTTCTTCGCATCGTTATAGAGTATCTCGGACAGGTAGCTGGTGCTGAAGCTCCGGTGGCCGCCGCCGATCACGACCTCGGGTCTCACCGTCCTTATGATCTCGTCGGCTATAGCATAGTAGTTGTTGCGGCTCGGGTTATGGCTGACGAAGGCGGCAGGAGTCGCATGGGAGAACGGCACGGTGCTGACCACGCCGATGGCGAATCCCTTTTCCTCTCGCAGCCGTTCGGCAATGGTCTTGAGCGCTCCGTCGGCCGGATCGGTCCTCCTGCCGGTCGCATCGGGCTCGCCCGCTCTCCAGGCGATATTGCCGTCCACGGTCTTGTGGCCGGTAGCGAGCGCCGTGCCGGCCGATGCCGAATCCGTCGCAAACCGCGGGTTCAGGAAATAACCGTCATCGATCCTCGAGCGGTCGAGAGGGAAAGGCCTCTTTCCCCCCCGGTTGGGGTTATAGCCGAGACCCGGCACGAGCGCTGAAGGAGTATAGAGCGATGCTCCCTCGACGTTGGCATACCCGTCGTAAGTGCTCACGTCCCAGGTGGTTGCGTGCCCCCTGTACGGCAGGCGGTGAAACGCAAGGCCGTAGTCAGAGCCGTAGAGATACCTGCTCGTAGCGATCTCGTGCTCGAGCTGCATGCCGTCGCCGATAAAAAGGATGATATGCTTTACCGCGGGCTTTTCTTTCGCGATGCTGTGACCGGCGCCTCCAACAAGGGCGACCACCGCCATGAGCGCCGCGACTGCAGCTGCCATTACATTACGCTTCCTCATCATGTCCTCCTTAATTATTACTGCTTTCGGGGTTGCCAGGCAATCCCCGCCCTCATTGCTCGTCACTGCATCCGCTGCTGGAGAGCATCACCTCCTTTATCAAGACTATGCGTGAACAGCGTGAACTGCGGGTCGATAAGTAAAGATTAGCAGGGCAACATTACCGCGGAATGACAAGGCGGTTACGTCCCGTTTAAAAAAAGGGACACTTCCTGTACTGTCGGCTCCTGCAGTATTCCGCACGCTGGAAAGGGCTCGGCATATACTCGCGCATCCCCGCCCTGCAGGCGCCGGCAGGCGACGTACTGCCCTTCTTCAGATGAGGACAGCGCTCATTCCTCTCCTGATCAGATCGAGCGCATCGTGACCGCTTTTCCGCAACCGCTATCATATGCTTGCCTCCCTGCCCTCCCTGCGTGGAACGCTCGTTAATGAGCGAGAAAGGTCTGCAGATCGCTGCCCGAAGCGATACGGGCGATGTACGCCACGATATCGATGCTCTGGGGGTCGTAGATAATGGTCAGGCTCCCGGTGATGGGATTTGCACGAACCCCCTTTACCCCCGAGGGCGTAGGAATGGTCGAGAGCTTCCGCAGATCCGGCAAGGAGAGCCTCTTGAGCATCGGGATCTCTATCCTGATGCGTCCCGGGACATGATGTACGACCGTATACGCTATCATGCTGACCTCCTTAGAGTCCTCATTATCGAGTTAACCATATCTCCCTTTACCGGACGATGAACTGCACGTGACATTTCGATGAAATCTCTCTCGAAAGTAGGCAAGTAATGGCGAACGCGATAGACAGAAAAGTATAAATATCAGTTAACTAGAGCGATACCGTCGGCATGTTCACCCCCGCAGGGGGTTGTACAGACCGGTACGAGTGATAGGATGTAAGCACCTCAGTAACGATGCGCAGGAGGATATCATGGGACTTTTGGATAACGGATTGAAAGGCAATCTCCTTACCGGGCTCGCCGTCGGCATCGGCGCGGCGGTCGTTGCGCCCGCGGTCATCCCGGTGCTGGCAGGGATAGTAAAGCCGGTTGCCAAGGCTGCGATAAAGGGCGGCATTCTGCTCTATGAGCGGAGCAGGGAGACCGTTGCCGAGGCGGGCGAGATCTTCGAAGATCTGATGGCCGAGGTCAAGGCAGAGATAGAGGAATCGCATCATACCCCTGCCGGGAACGGCTCGGACAGCACTGCCCCGTGATCGACAATGGTACCGCGGGCGACCATCAGCCATGCGAGCCGGGGGAGGCTCCGGATAAAGGTCCCCTCCCGAAAGGGGGATACGGCGTACTTCTCCGCGCTCAAAGAGCACTTCTCTTCCTATCTCGGGATCGCGGAGATAGAGGCGAACCCGCTGACCGGCAGCGTGCTCTTCGTTCATGCGCTCGATGCACGGCGGATCGGCGAGCACGGAGCGCAGGGCAACCTTTTCAGGCTCGAGACGCTGCAGGAGAAGACTGCCGTTCCTCTCTCGGGCAGAGTAGTCTCGCTCTTCAACAAGGCAGACAGCGAGGTCAGGAAGCTTACCGGCAACGAGATCGACACCCCGGCCATCGCCTTCCTGGCGCTGCTGGGTCTCGGCATCTACCAGATCAGCAGGGGGAATTTCGCAGCCCCCGCATGGTACACGGCATTCTGGTATGCCCTGAACATAGTGCTGAAGTCCCTGCCCGGAGACGGCGAGGGAGCAGCATAGCATAGCCGCGGCTTTTGCATTTTTACCGATCCGTCACGAAGGGCGGGCGGGCCGCAGGGAACGTAGTAACGTCAACGAGGAGAAAAGAGGAGGGTATCATGGCGAAAAGCGCACCAAGAAAATCCGGTCCGACAGTCGGGGAGAGCGTCGGCATCATCGGGCACGCAAGGGAAAGGTCAGCCAGCGGCAGCAGGATACCAGAGGGCATCGGCAGGGCCGGGACCGCCGTAAAGGAAGGGATCGTCGGCAGCCTGAAGGGTATCAACGAGATCGAGGCCGAGATCGTGAGCCTCGTCCGCACGACCGTCTCCAATACGCTGCGGGCGACGGGAGAGATCGCCAACGAGGGTGTAGCCATCACCTCCGACGTGGTGAAAGGGGCGATTCAGGCGACTGAGGAGGTGGGCACCGGTCTCATCCTGAGCACCAAGAGCGTGGCAAAAGGGCTCGTCATGGGCGTCAACGACGTGGGCGGCGATGTTACCACCGTCGCCAGCCAGACGGTGAGGAGCGCCGTGAAGGGAGCCGCCGAAATCGGCGCGGACGTAGCCCTCGTAGCCAGAAGGGCCGTGGACGGAGTACTCGAAGCAACGAAAGAGGTGGGCGGCAACGTCGGCGACACCGCTACGGTCGCAGTCGGCAGCGCTATTGAGGCCGCGGGCTCTATAGGCTCTACCGCGGTAAAGGCGGTCAGGGATATGCTGGTGGGAGTCGTCTCCGGCGTCAAGGAGGTTGCCGGCGCCGCGCTCCCCCGTGCCAGGGCGGGAGCCCCCGATATGGAGACCGGGAGATAGGGAGAGCATAGCGCCGTCTGCTCCGGCAGCCGGCAGGACAGTCTATGATGGTTCAGACGCTCCATACCTCGGTTGCAGGAAGGGCCAGGTTCAAGGTCGACGGCCTCTACCGGTCGCAAGCCCTCAAAGGCCGCCTTGAATCCGGCCTTCTGAGCAAGAAGGGTATCTCCGCCGCCTCCGCTAATCCGCTCACCGGCAACCTGCTCGTCATCTTCAATTCCGGCAACTCTCCCGAAACGATAGCCGGTCATATCACGCTGCTCGTCTCGGCGCACGGCAACGGACCGAGAGCGCCGTCGGCGCCGCAGCCCTCTGCCGCCGCTCGTCGCGACCTGTCTCCTGAAGCGGGAGAAGCCGGGAAGCTGCTGTCGAGCAGGAGGAAGCTCCGCACGCTCGTTGTCCACGCAGAGGAGCAGGAGGCCGAGGCGTGGCATACCTTCTCCTCCGGTGAAGTTGTCCGGCGCTTCTCGACCTCGAAGGAGACGGGGCTCTCCCCTGAGGCCGCTTTCGCCCGTCTGAAACGGTACGGCCCGAATGTGCTGCCGGAAGCGGTGCCCCGCTCGGGCCTCTCCATCCTCCTCGGCCAGTTCACTTCTCTGCCCACGGCGCTCCTGGGCGCCGCTGCGGCGCTCTCGGTCGCCACCGGAGGTGTAGCCGATGCGCTGGTCATCGCCGGTGTACTCTCCATCAATGCGACCATCGGCTATCTGACCGAATCGCAGGCCGAAAAAACGATTCACTCTCTGAAGCGGCTCGTCAGGCCCTCGGCCCTGGTGATTCGCGAGAATGCGTACAAAGAGGTCCCTGCCGAAAATATCGTTGCCGGTGATATTCTCGTGCTCAGGCCCGGAAGTTACGTTGCCGCCGACAGCAGGCTGATAGAAGCGAACCACCTCAGCGTCGATGAATCGACGCTCACCGGCGAGAGCCTGCCGGTGATCAAGGCAGCGGAAAGGCTCGGCGATCGCAGCCTCCCCCTCGGCGACAGGGTCAATATGGTGTACAGGGGCACGCTTGTCACCGGAGGCCAGGGCCTGGCAGTGGTGGTCGCCACAGGAAAATTCACCGAGATCGGCCAGATCCAGAGTCTCGTGGGAGAGGCGCGTCCGCCGGAAACTCCTCTGGAAAGACAGCTCGACCGTATGGGCGCCCAACTGGTAATGATCGGCGGCGCTGTCTGCGGTGTCGTCTTCATCATCGGCCTTCTGCGCGGATACGGATTCCTCCAGATGCTCAAGACCTCCATTTCCCTCGCCGTCGCCGCCGTACCCGAAGGACTGCCGACAGTCGCTACGACCACACTCGCGCTGGGCATACGGACTATGCGTCGCCATAACGTCCTGATACGCCATCTTGAGGCGGTCGAGACCCTCGGCTCGGTCCAGACAATCTGTCTCGACAAGACCGGGACGATCACCATGAACAGGATGACCGTCGTCAGGGTGCATACCGGTATGAGGCGTATCGAAGCTGCCGACGGCTCATTCGTCTCGCCGGAAGGCGCGGTCAACCCCTATTCCTCTGAAGAGCTGCTCAGGCTCATCCATGTGGCAGTGCTCTGCAACGAGTCCGAGATAGAGGTGAAGGACTGCGCCGGCGACGAACCGGCAGGAGGCTGTTTCTTCTCGAGCGGTACCGGCTCCTATCTGCTGCGCGGGTCGCCGACCGAAATGGCGCTCATGCATATGGCGCTGAGCGCCGGCGTCGATATCATACAACTGCGAGACAAGCTCCCCCTGGTGAAGGTCACCCATCGCTCCGAGAACCGCAACTACATGACGACCTCGCACCGCTTCCTGAACGGCGGTTCCCTCACCGCCCTGAAGGGGAGTCCCAATGAAGTGCTCGCCCTGTGCCGGTGGCATATACGGGACGGCAAGCGGCTCGAACTGAGCGACGGTGACAGAGAGGCGATCCAGACCGAGAACGAACGCATGGCGGGAGATGCGCTGCGGGTGCTCGGTGTTGCATACTCCTATGCGGAGAATGGCAGCGGCACTCCGGACGATGGCCCCATCTCTATCTGGCTCGGTCTCGTCGGCATGGCGGACCCGACGAGAAAAGGAGTCAGAGCGTTGATGGGCACCTTCCATCGGGCGGGCGTCGAGACCGTCATGATCACGGGCGATCAGAGCCCTACCGCCTATGCCATCGGGAAGGAGCTGGACCTGAGCAATGGCGGGCAGCTCGAGATCCTCGACTCCACGCATCTCAACAATATCGACCCCGAGGTGATGAAGGCCCTCTGCGAGCGGGTCCATGTCTTCGCCCGGGTCAGTCCTGCCCATAAGCTCCAGATCGTACAGGCCCTGCAGCGGGCCGGAAAAGTTGTCGCCATGACGGGAGACGGCATCAATGACGGGCCCGCCCTCAAAGCCGCCGATATCGGCGTAGCCATGGGACATACCGGCACGGATGTGGCCCGCGAAGTGGCCGATGTTGTCCTCGAGGACGACAACCTGGAGACCATGATCATCGCGGTCAGCCAGGGGCGCACTATTTACAACAACATCAGGAAATCGGTCCATTTTCTCCTCTCGACCAATCTCAGTGAGATCATGGTGATGTTCGCCGCCATCGCCGGCGGCATGGGGCAGCCGCTGAATGCGATGCAGCTCCTCTGGATCAATCTCGTTTCCGACATCTTCCCCGGTCTTGCGCTCGCCCTCGAGCCGCCCGAGCCCGATGTGCTCAGCAAGCCGCCGCGCAACCCGAACGAGCCGATCATGAACAACGCCGATCTGAGGAGGATCGTCTTCGAATCGGCCGTCATGAGCGCAAGCTCCCTTGGGGCTTACGGATACGGACTCCTGCGCTACAGCCGCGGTCACCAGGCGGGAACGATGGCCTTCATGAGCCTCACCCTGGCCCAGCTGCTGCATGCCGTGAGCTGCCGCTCCGAGCATCACACCATCTTCGATAAGCGGAAACTGCCGCCGAACCGGATTCTCGACGGCGCACTCGGCCTCTCGCTGGGCCTGCAAGGGCTCACCCTGCTCGTTCCCGGTCTGAGGGGGCTGCTGGGGCTCGCTCCGGTCACCATCATCGACGGCGCGATCATCGGCGGCAGCGCCCTGCTTCCCTTCCTCGTCAATGAATCGACAAAAAAATCAGGATCCGTACACTCCGGGAAAGGCGCCGCACCATGAAAAAGGACTTCATGTTCACCTCCGAATCGGTCACTGAGGGACATCCCGATAAGCTCTGCGATCAGATCAGCGATGCCGTCGTCGACCACTTCCTCCAGCAGGACCCCTATTCGCGCGTCATTGCGGAGTGCGCGGTCTCGACCTCGATCGTCTTTATCGCGGCGCGCTTCTCCTCTGAAGCGAGCATCGACTTCCCGGCCATCGCCCGGCAGGTGATCAACCAGATCGGCTACGATCAGCAGGCATTCAACGGCAAGACCTGCAGCATCCTGACGAGCCTCAAGGAACTGCCCGGCGACGAGCTCTGCTGCTTCGACGAGCTCGACCTGAGCGATGAGGAGATCGAGCGGATCCCCGCGAGAAACCAGGTGACGGTCTTCGGCTTCGCCTGCACCCAGACGCCCGCCTTCATGCCCCTTCCCCTCTGGCTTGCGCACAAGCTCGCCCGGAAACTCACCGCGGCCCGGCTCCAGAAGGTGCTGCCCTACCTCGCCCCCGACGGAAAGACGCAGGTCGGCATCGAGTTCAGGAACCGCAAACCCCACAGGATACACAGCATCACCGTCATCGCCAGCCAGCACCAGGCAGGAGCGCCGGACAGAAAACACCTTGCCGAGGATATCAGGGAGGCGATCATCGAGAGCGTTTTTCACGACGAGCCCGTAAAGCCCGATGCCGGCACCCTGATCTTCATCAACCCTGACGGTCCCTTCATCACCGGAGGACCTGCGGTACACTCGGGACTGACGGGGAGGAAGAACGCCATCGATACCTACGGGGAGTATGCCCGCCAGAGCGGCGCTGCCCTGAGCGGCAAGGACCCGCTCCGCATCGACCGCATCGGCGCCTACGCTGCACGGTATGCAGCAAAGAATGTCGTTGCCGCGGGTCTCGCCGAGGAGTGCGAGGTGCAGCTCAGCTATTCCATAGGCATCGCCCGGCCGGTAAGCATACAGGTCGAGACGTTCGGCACCGGCGCCGTTGCCGAGGAGCAGATCGCCGATGCCCTGGAGCGCCATTTCGATTTCCGGCTTGCGGGTATCGTGAGGCAGTTCAACCTTCGCCGCCTGCCCTCCCGCATCAAGGGAGGATTCTATAGAAAGCTCGCCGCTTACGGACATATGGGGAGGATGGATGTCGGCCTGCCGTGGGAGAAGATCGATAAGGCACGGATCCTCTCGAATGGATAAGGGCATCCGGCAAACACAGCCGTATCCTTAACCGAAATGTCATTCCCTTGTAAAACCCCTGCAACGCGCCTCCGGTAAAGTACCTCAACGTGAGTAACGGACCGCCGGTTCCCCGGCGCCGGTGCTGTCACCACGAAAAAAAT
Organism: Nitrospirota bacterium; assembly: GCA_040752355.1. Taxonomy (NCBI): domain Bacteria; kingdom Pseudomonadati; phylum Nitrospirota; species Nitrospirota bacterium. The sequence continues at coordinate 12,713 of JBFMHE010000004.1, forward strand.
TACAGGAGGTACTCGGTATGTACGCTGCACAGCAATCCTGCATACTCCTCAGTCATGATCGTTTCATCGTCAAAATAGCCGAACACTACGAAGAGTTTGAGAAAGCCCTCAGGTTGAGGTTCACGGTATTCAACAAGGAGATGGGATGCGGCCTCGACGCCTCCTATGCGACCGGCCTGGATTACGACCCGTATGACGACTTCTGCGATCACCTGATCGTCGTTGATAGCCGCACGGATGAGGTCGTGGGGACGTACCGGCTCATGCTGGGCTTCGTCGCCGAGCACAACAGGGGCTTCTACTCGGCAAGTGAGTTCGATATCTCTTCGATCGTGAAACTTCCGGGAGAAAAGCTCGAGCTCGGCAGGTCCTGCGTGCACCGCGACTATCGCCAGGCGAGTGTGATCAGCCTTCTCTGGGCCGGTATTGCGCGCTATGTGGAGCTGTATAAGGTGCATTATCTCTTCGGCTGCGCCAGTCTCCACACCAGCGACCCCCGCGAGGTGAGCATGATCTACTCGTACCTGCACGTCTTCCATCGGGCAGACGCTGCATACACCGTGTATCCCTATCAGGCGCTGCGCGGAGTGCAGCTGACTGCAGTCCCCGATCTCCGGGAAATCTGCAAGAAACTTCCTCCCCTGGTGAAGGGATACCTGCGCCTGGGAGCGCGGCTCTGCGGCACGCCCGCCCGCGATCCGCACTTCGGGACAACGGACCTCTTTGTCCTCCTCGAGACGGAACGCCTCGTGCAGCGATACAGGCGCCGCTATTTCCCTGAAGCTGCCGGGGGCCTGTGCCCGGCTTCCTGAGGGCGGTCCGCGTCCTCTTCCTTCTCATTATCACTCTCCTCTCCCTGTTCTGGGGAGCCCTGCTGGCATGCAGCGTCACTCTCGGCGAGCGGCGCTCCCTCGCTCCCCATCTTTGGCATCTCCTCTCCATCAGGACCATCTCGGTTCGGGGCCATTGCAGCCCGCCCCTTTCCGGAGCCGCTCCTGACAGAAAAACCCTGACCAGCCTTGCGCACCAGCATGTGGTATCGGGCCTCTCTTCGCTCCAGCGGGAAGTCACCTGATCCTGCCGATCAGCGTCGAGTGATCGTTCGATACACTAAGGAATGGCTGAAAAAAAGCCCGTCCGGGGACGGGCGGATGTGTTCGGGGGTGGGGTGGAGAGCGACTTTGGCTCTAAATCAGATACGTCAGCAACGACAAGGCGGAGCCTTCGAAGGTCTTCTCGACAACCGAGCCGAAGACCACCCTGGTCACCAGGTTGCCTGCCCTGGTGACGGCGCTATGGATATACTGGTCGTTCGTCGCGGCTTTGGCGCTGTCGAAGTAGCCCTTGCGCTGGAGGAGCCCGATGATCTCCTGGTGCTGCACCGCCTTGGGATTGTAGTTGATAAGCAGGCTGCCGGTGGTGGGGTTGACATCAACCGTTCCTATGCCGCTTATGGTGCTCAGGGCCTTTTTCAGCTCATCAATTACGTTCCTGTTCCTTTTGAACGCCGGGCTCTTCAGGCGAAGCCTTCCGGGAACGTTATGAATGTAGTAGTCCGTCATCCTCTCCCTCCATCGTGGTTTTTTTAAAGGTCTTGCACAGGGGATAGTCCGAACACCTGAACCGGAACACCTTTCCCTCCCTCTTATAGAGATGCATACGCTTTCCGCACCGGGGGCATTCGGGTTTGCACTTCACTTCGTGCCGTGCGGCGTCCTGGGTAAACTGCCTTCCGCAGAGAAGGCAGAGGAACCGCTGCTTCCCTTGTCCTGTTCTGCCGTACCGGTAGAGGGCGTCCAGGTCGCACTCCGGGCACTTCACTCCTGCTCCCTCGTCATTGACCGCCACCCTGCTCATTACGTCCTTTTCCTTTATACCGCCCATATCTTCTGCCGACGTATTCACCATGCCCTCTACGCTTCCAGAACGGCATCTGCAGGCAGTGCAGTGAAGGCCAGCGCTCTGAGCCCTGATACGTAATGGACGCAGGATTCATAGTGCCTGCTCATGCAGGTAGTGATGGTCACCTCTTCCATGGTCTTTATGAGACCTTGGGTAACCAGGCATTGTGCGCCCTCCGAAGTTCCCTTGAGGTTGGGACAGGGCAGGATAAACCGTATATGCATTACCTTCTCCCTTTTTAGTAAATAGTAACATCGCTCCCGTTACGGAATGATGACGGGACGGTTAAATTCTTGTAATAGAGGCGCCATACGAATAGCGCGCACCGCTTCACCTGCTCCTCAGGAGCTTGGCGAGCAGCAGAGGACAGTTGTCGTAATCCTCGGCAGCGCAGTAATGCCTCTTTCGGTGGCGGTCCACTACCAGCTGCGAGAGCGATACGGTGCAGACATCATCCTGCATCCTGTAATAAGGACAGGAGTACCCGTGCATCCAGCCCCTTCCGGCGCCGCATTCTCTTATCTCTTTTGTAATCATTTTCCTTCTCCCTGTTCGTTTATCTTAACCTTACCACGCCTCTGTTACAGGGCCATGTCAGTACCGTTAATTTCTTGTATCATTGCCAGTGCCGGATAATGAGGAGTATGCCGCCGATGAGAATCATGAAAAGAGCGAGGTCTTCATAGAGTTCCTGGAATGGCTTATTCATGCGAAAGCTTCTCCTTTGCCTTATCGGGTGAATAGATGATGGCGAGCGTCCTGAGTATCCCCAGCACGAGAATGAGCGCTGCCAAAGCGACCACCTCCCGTACTCCCATTGCGTGCCGGTATACGGCGATCATGACCTCGCGCAAAAAGAAAACGAGGGCTGCATCGATGATGAAGGTTATCTTGAGACGGTGCACCTCGAAATACTCGATTATGCTCCTGAGCAGCTCGATGACAACGAACATCGAGAGGAGATTGGTCACCATGAGGTCGAACCCTGCATGCACGGTCGGGCTGCCGAACACCGCCCGCAGATCGAAGAAGAGTCGCGCCACCCCGATCATGAGCGCGAGAATAACAAAGGGGATCAGCAGCTTGATTACCATGTCGACGGCTTTTTTGAACAGGCGCATGAGTGCAGTATAGCGTCGCGATGTTACAGGAGCATTAAGGGCGCATGATATTTCTGCTTTGCTTCGGTCCGCCGGCAGGCAGACGCAGCGGAGGGGGAGGACGCGCCTCCGGGAAGCGTACGGCGGCTTATGCCAGCCTCCCCTTTATCACATCGACAATGCGGTACCGCAGGGACCAGAAGCCGGTCTCGGGACAGGGGAAGAGTGCGGAATTCCTGCCGATGCGATACCGGTTGCCCCGCCACACCACCGTCGTGCTCACCAGCGGCACAAACCAGAGCAGCCCGATAAGAATATCCTTGACGGGAGACAGCATATACAGGAGCGGGCTCGCCAGCTCCGTTCCCGTTCTTCTCGCCAGCGTGAAATCGCCGAGGATCTTGACCAGCGAGATGAAGAGTGCAACGGAGATGGTCACCCTGGACTGCTCCCACAGGAGCGGCAGGACCGAGAGGAATACGGGATTGCCGAGGAGCTCGACGAGGTATTTCGGTCCCCCGATCTTCCAGCGCAGCTTTCCCCATCGCGTGTGGCGGTTGAAAAAACGCTGTACGCTCCAATACTCATTGATGTTGTTGATGATGTGCTTCGAGAGCACCACGCGTCTGCCGCTCTTGTGCATGCGTTCACCGATGATATAGTCCTCGGCCAGGATGTCCTTGACCGCCCTGAGCCCGCCGATCGCTTCGAGGTCGCGCTTCCTCATGAGCATCGATTTGCCGATGACGCACGGCATCTTGAGGAACCTGTCGAGAAAGCAGACACTCCCCATAATGAATGAATTGAGGTGCAGATTCTCGAAGACCGCACCCAGCGTGCGTCCCCCCGCTCCCCGTATCACATTGCTCACCAGGCCGACCTGCGGATCCCTCAGGGGGCTGACGACCGCCTTCAAGTAGTCTTCCTCGACCATGACGTTGCTGTCGCTTATGAGCACATATTCGTACCGGGCGGCCCTGTATGCCGCAACCAGGTTATTTACCTTGGGGTTGAGCCCGATCGGCGTCTCCTCGACGATGATCGTGATGTCTTTGCCGGGATTGCGCTCCCTCACCTTCCGGGCAACCTTGTAGGCCGGGTCATTGTGATTCTGGAGCGTGAAGATGATCTCGTACTCGGGGTAATCGAGAGCACAGAAGCTCAGGAGATTGTCGAGCAGGTTGTCGTCAAGCCCCTTTAGAGGCTTCAGTATCGAGATCGGGGGGGAAAAGGGGGAGAGGGAGTTATCCTCCCCCGCGTCACGGGGAGCAGAGAGAGACGAACGTACGGCAAGGAGCTGAAAGCCGTATAACACCAGGCCGAAGACTGCAGCGGCAAAAAAGATCCAGTAGGTCTCCATTATCCCTCCTTTTACTGTCTGAAAAGGGTTATCGCAACGCCTTTGTTATGCCGTATGCACTGCTTTATCGATGCACTGTTCTTGTCGCAGTTGAGCAGCGTCTTCCACGAGTAGAGATGCCGCACCTTGTGGAAATCGCTGTTCGCTATATAAGGATATTTCTTCAGGCTGACGACGTTGAACACATCGTCCCTGTTGGCGACCTCCCAGGCATCGATGTACCGGGCGTATTTGTCCCGGTTGTTCCAGAGGAAAAGTGTATCCCTGCTCAGGTCCGACATATGGTGCGGATGACACGCCACCGTAAGAGCGCCCTGCTGTTTCGCTTCCAGAAAGATATGCTCGTAACTCATGCAGGCAGGAATGAACTCCTTGATATCGAGGAGCAGGATATGTGCCGATTTCTCCGCCGTCAAATAGTTCTTGCTTATTTCGACCCCCGGAATGACGAGCATCTCGTATTTATCCCAGGCTCGTGCCGCCGCCCTGTCGATATGTTCCTTATAGCGATCGAAATTGTCGGCACGCACGGAGAGATTGAAGCGGCGTGCGAATTTGCCCAGAGAGTTGTCGCCGTTCACCACATGGTCGGTTATTGCGATAACGTCGAATCCTGCCTGCCCATAGAGATCGATCACCGTATCCAGCGCCACCGAACCGTCGGAATACTTGGTATGGATATGAAAATCACACAGCAGCATTACCTAAAGAATACGACGGGTACGGTTACCGCAGTATTAAGGGAGCATTACATTTGCGTTAAGGTTCAGGACGCATCCCGGAGGGGAGTTCCATGAGACAGAGGAGAGGAGATTCCTACTCGGTGCGAGTGTGACAGCACCATTCCCGTATCGCCTCCGACCGGCTCCTGATGAGGTACGAATAGTAGGAAGCGGCGTTGGTGGGCGTGCGTTCGAGTGTTTCGAAATCGACGTGATAGAGTCCGAAGCGGGCGTCGAGCCCTTCCAGCCATTCATAGTTGTCGATGAGCGTCCAGTAGAAATATCCCCTCACGTCCATGCCGGCCTTGATGCACTTCTCGAGCACATCGATGTGGTGTCTCATATACCGGATCTTCTCCTGGCAGTCTCTGGTAGCGATGCCGTTTTCCGTTATGATCAAAGGCACCTTCAGCTTCGATGCATACCGCAGCACCTTCTCGAGGCCCCGGGGATGGATCTCCCATCCCATGTCGGTCAGCCCGTATCCGTCGATGTCGAGGTGCCTCAGTTCGATCCCCATCTTCTTGAAGGGATTAAACCTCATATGGATCCTCGTGTAGTAGTTCACGCCGAAAAAGTCGAGCTTATCCTTTATAGGGACCGCAACACTGACCTCTTTTCTAAACGGCATCCGGATATGCAGGGTGCCGGTCAGAAAGGCGTCGATAAGCGAATGGTTGTAGAAATACTTCGCAATCTTCGCGAGGACCTTATCGAGCGGATTCCAGCGGCGCCATGGCGAGAGGGCGGCCATATTATGGGCGACGCTCACCAGGGGATCGCCGGCAACCATGGCATGAAGCATGTCGTATGCTGCGCCATGGCTGATGAGGATATGCTGCAGCGCCTTCAGGCCAAGGGAAACATCCTTGATGCCCGGCGGCGTACACCCTTCGAAATAGCCCGCCAGGACGAGGACATACGGTTCATTGAAGGTGATCCAGTAGCGAACCCCTTTTAGCGTTTCGGCAACCTTCTCTACAAAGGCGAGAAACTTTTCAATGGATGCTTCATGGTGCCAGGGATATTTCTTAAGAAACCACAGGGGATGGGTGAAATGGTGCAGCGTGACCATCGGCTCTATGTTGCTGCCGATGAGGATATCTATAATTTCCTGATAATGTGCCAGGGCAGCAGCGTCCCAGGTATTCTCTCGAGGCTGTATCCTGCTCCATTCAACCGAAAACCGGTAGGCATTAACGCCCAGCTCTTTCAGCAACCGCAAATCCTCCCTGTACCGGCTGAAGTGCTCGGTTACGTTCGGATTCGACGTCAGCTTCTCATCCCACGTGGCCCAGTCGGCATAGGGAGATCCCTCGAGCTGAAACGCGGAGGTAGCCACTCCCCATAGAAATCGTTCTTTATCAGTCATACCCGCCTAGCGCTTTGTTGTGATGAGGGGGAAGGAGGCATTCTCCTGGGCCCGTACTCATAGTGACTATTGTAAATCGCGCATCATTACCAGGGGATTACAGGGACATTACCTGTCGGTTACATCGTCGGAGTCCATGCGGGGAGCCTTTAACCTGATCTTAATGTGCGCTTAACATGAATGTAACATTTATTGGTTACTATAAAAAGGCCCGGTCGGCTTCGGGCGGACTATTTCACCTCATGTCAAAAAGCATACTCATTGTCGAGGACGAGACAGATATCGCCGAGCTGGTTGGCTACAACCTCCGGAAAGAGGGTTTTTCCTTTTTTATTGCCCCTGACGGTGAGACGGCGTTAAAGGAAATCGGAACCAAGACGTATGATCTGGTCCTCCTGGACCTGATGCTGCCGGGAATGCAGGGCCTCGAGATATGCCGGATCATCAAGAGCAGACCCGATAGCGCTCATATACCCATCATTATGCTCACCGCAAAAAGCGAGGAGATCGATAAGATCCTCGGCCTCGAGATGGGCGCCGACGACTATGTCACGAAGCCTTTCAGCAGTAAGGAGCTCGTGGCGAGGGTCAAAGCGGTATTGCGGAGGACCGACCGGAAGGACGATGTCGCGCAAAAGGCGGACAAAAACGCAGGGAGCACCATCCGGGTCGGCGCCATCACCATCGATAAGGAGCGCTATACGGTCACCGTCGAGGGCCGCTCGGTACAGCTCGGCGTCATCGAATTCAAGCTGCTCGTCTACCTCGCGAAGCGCCCCAACAGGATCTACAATAGAAACCAGCTTCTCGATGCGGTCTGGGGCAACAGCGTCTACGTAGAGCCCAGAACCGTCGACGTCCACATACGGCGGCTCAGGATGAAGATCGAGAGCGACCCCGATAACCCGAAGTACATCAAGACGATGCGGGGGCTCGGTTACTTCCTGGAAGTCAAAAATGATGAAGCTGCGGATTGACGCAATCTTAGCCGGGCGTCTCCCCTCACCGCCTCCACCCCGGATATCATAAGGCAGCAAATTCGTGATTATTTTCCGACCTCTTCCCGTTCTCTTCTGTACAGGGCGAGCAGCTTTTTCGCCGCGAGGGGGAAGAGCCCCAGGAGCACGAACGAAAAGATCAGCCCCGGCGAGAGGATGCCGGAGAGGGAGTCGATCCTGGCGAGCTCTTTTCCGGCATTCACATACACAACGGTGCCGGGCAGCATCCCGAGCTGCGAGACCCAGTAGAATTTAATCAGAGACATCTTCGTCAACCCCATGGCGAGGTTTATCAGCCAGAAGGGGAGAAGCGGTATGAGCCGGAGGGTGAAGAGGTAAAACGCTCCCTCCCGCTCAACTCCTTCGTTTACCGCCCTCAATCTGTCGCCGAACCGCTTCTGGACCCAATCGCGGAGGGCAAAACGGGAGACTGCACAGGCCAGGGTCGCACCGATGGTGCTCGCAAAAGAGACGATCAGCGTGCCGGCCCATAACCCGAAGAGCGCACCGCCCGCAAGGGTCATGACAGCGGCACCCGGCAGGGAGAGCGACGTGACGAGAATATAGATTATCATATAGCCGGCGATGACCGGCAGACGATTCCCGGCATAGAGCAGCGAAAACTTATGCTGCTGATCCTTTATATAAGGCAGGGTCAGGTATCGACCGAGGTCGAAATACCAGAACGCGGCGATGAGTCCGACGACGATGCCGATGATGAGGACTTTTTTAAAGGATCTTTTATTTTCCATTGTCCCTCTCTATTTCTATGAGAGACCATACGCGCACCGCTCAGCGGCCGGAGCGCGCCTGCTCTCAGCGTCAGCAACACGCCCCCCCTGCCTGTTCCATTCCCCTCTGGCTGCTGCTGAGAGATGTTCCGCAGGCTGCAAACTCTCCGAAATGCTGTGTGAAGTCCCCCCTCACATCGAAAAACTCTTCGAATCTCGTCCGGGAAAGCATCAATGCCGTATTGCCGCAGACTCTTTCCGGCCTGTCCTTCTCGAAAATATGCGAGCCATCGAGCTCAAAAGCGAAGGGTGACTCGGAGATGCCGCCCCTATAAATGGCGATATGCCCGTAATCCTCGCAGGCGTCATCCAGCCCCTCAAGCTTCCAGAGGCGGTAGGTAATAGAAAAAAACGTTATGTTTCCGGTGAGCTTCTTTACCTCATCGTTGGTTATCGCAACGGTTCTTTTCGACATCATACGCGGGTCGGCAAAGCCCGCCCTTCGCGCCATTCTCTCGAAATCCCTGTAGTAGAGCGCGCCGCCGAGGCATTCTCCGTAGAGGACCGGGTCTTTTCTGATATGTTCGGGAAGTCTCCGGTCGGCATAGATATCGGAGAAGTGGAACTCGCCGCCGTACTTCAGCATCTCGTAAATCTGCCCGATCGCTCTCTCCTTGTCTTCGACGAGATTGATGACGCAGTTCGAAATGACCAGGTCGAGCGTTTCCCTGCCGAAATGCTGCCCCGCATTTTCGATACAGTCGAAGATGAACTCGGTGTTGGGCTCTGTATAGCCGAACCTCCTCGCCTGATCCTCCCGGTGCTTCCGGGCGACCTCGATCTGCTGCCCGGTCATATCGAGGCCGTACACAAAGCCTTTTTCGCCCACAAGCTTCGAGAGCACGTAGCTGTCCCGTCCGGTGCCGCAGCCGAGGTCGAGAACGCTCAGTCCCTCGATCCTCAGCGGTATAGGCGAACCGCACCCGTAGTACTTTGCCTTGATCTCGTCGGCGATATAGGGCATCACCTCCCTGACGTGCCCGGGGAGCGCATCGGGGGTACAGCAGGCGGTCGTCTTCAGGTCCGCCGAGGACCGCAGCTCCCTGCCGTAGTAGTCCCTGACGCTTTCCTTCACGTCAAACTCGGCCTCATCTTTTATAAGCGCACCGTGACAGCTGCTTCCCCTGGTAACCGTGCAGGCGTAGCAATGTTCGCCGCAGGTTATCTCGGGCTCGAAGTCGTCGAAGTCGATCTCCCAGAACCGCCGGTCCTCGTATCCTTTTATCCTCATGCCGAGAGCAAGATTAAAATCGCAATCGTATACATTGCCCCTATAGTCGACCGAAAGCAGGCGCCTGCACATGATGCTGTTCAACGTCTCAGGGTTGAAGTTGTTCACCAGCAGTTTCATATACTCATCAAAACTTCCCCGCCTCACGAGATAGCGCTTGAACCCTCCTATCGGCGAGTTGGTAATGGTAATAAGGTTGTTGAAGGAGATTCCGTGCCTCTCCTTGAGCAGCTTCTTGTAGTCGCGTTCCAGGTCAGACGGGGACGGGGGGAGATACCCCCCCTCGGGATTGTATACCAGGTCCAGCACAAGACGGCTGTCCACGCCGTAGCCGTTCCTGTTCAATTTATTCAGGACGCTGACGCTCGCATCGAATACTCCTTTCCCGCGCTGTCCGTCAGTCGTCTCCCTGAAACAGCTGGGCAGCGACGCAATGACCTTTGTACCGCATCTCTTATAAATATCGATGAGAGAACCGTGCTCGGGCATATCGAGGACCGTAAGGTTCGTTCTGACCACCGTTCGTTTACCACGCCCTCCCAGCTCCTCGATAAACACCCGCAGGCTGGGGTTGAGCTCCGGTGCGCCTCCGGTAAATTCTATCTCGCCGACATCCGTCTCAAGAAGCTTCCGGAGAATATGCCCGGCGGTAGCGGTCTCCATGTTCTTCTTGCCCCGAGGAGATGCCCCGAGGTGACAGTGCGAGCAGCTCTGGTTGCACCGGTCCCCGAGATTGATCTGAACGACGCTGATCGCCGACTTCCTGATTCTTTCGTTTTCCCACAAAACCGCCATGAACCCTCCCTCTGCATTCAAAGTGTGGCTTGCACATAAAAATTCCGTCATGCAGGATCAAGACGACCCGTCCTCTGTTCGCGTCTGCTCCTCTTACCGCTGCTGTTTAGCCTCCGGGTCTCTTATGTTATTCAAGAAGAACCTATAGCTCTCTCCTGAGATAGCGATGCAGTTCCAATCCTCCGGAATCTCCTTCATTATAATATGATGCAGCAAAAATCGAATGAAAACGGTAATAGCCGTTACATCAAATGCAGCGCCTGTTCGTTATCATGATTCAGAAAGAGCGCTCCGCCGCGCAGCAGGCGCACTACACCATGCATGGCGGCCATTTGTTACATTCTACCTCAAAAGCGGCTGGAGGATAAGGGGGAAATCTGGTACAGTTCTTATATACGGCTCTGCGAAAGGAGGATGTATGGCCAGCTATGATTTCGATATCGGCATTCTGGGAGGAGGGTCCGGCGGATTGACCGTGGCTGCCGGAGCGGCCCAGCTCGGCGCAAAAACCCTCCTCATCGATAAGGAAGGCAAGCTCGGCGGCGACTGTCTCCATTTCGGATGCGTCCCGAGCAAGACGCTCATCATGACCTCCCGCGTCAGGCATCTGATGCAGCAGGCGGGGCGTTTCGGCCTTCCGGCGGTCGAGCTGCCGCCGGTCGACTTCGGAGAGGTGGCGAAGAGAATTCAACACGTCATAGGCATCATTCAAAGGCATGATTCCGAGGAGCGATTCTGCAAGCTGGGCGCCAAAGTCGAGTTCGGAGAACCGACCTTCGTCGATGAGCATTCCGTACGCCTGAACGGCAAGACCTGCTCGGCGAAGAACTGGGTCATCGCGACGGGCTCCTCGCCCTCGGTTCCTCCCATAAAAGGACTGGACGCAACCCCATTCATCACCAACAGGCAGATATTCTCCCTGGAGCGTCTCCCGAAATCGATGATCATCTTCGGCGGCGGTCCCATCGGCACCGAGATGGCGCAGGCCTTTACCCGCCTCGGGACAAAGGTTACCGTGATCCAGCGGCCCGACCAGATTCTTCACAAGGAAGATAAGGATATGGCGGATATGGTGATGAATGTTCTAAGCAGCGAGGGGGTCACCTTCTACCTGAAGGCCTCGATCGAGAGCACCCGGGATCTGGGCAGCGAGCGGGAGGTCGTCATCACGACCGCCGAAGGCGCTGCAGTTACGCTCAGGGCCGAGACCATCCTCGTCGCGATAGGGAGAGACGCCAATGTGGAAGGCCTGGGGCTGAAAGACATCGGCATGGATTTCGATAAGAAAGGAATCAAGGTCGACGACCGGATGAGGACGAGCCACAAGCACATGTATGCGATCGGCGACGTCAACGGGAAATACCTCTTCACCCACGCAGCCGGGTACGAGGGCAGCATTGTGGTGAGCAACGCCGTCTTCCATCTCCCCCGGAAGGCCGATTTCACGTATCTCCCGTGGTGCACCTACACGGACCCCGAACTGGCGAGCATCGGGATGAACGAGGGGATGGCAAGAAAGGCCGGCATCGGCTACTCGGTCTGGACCGAAGAGTTCAGGATGAACGACCGGAGCCTTGCCGAGGGCGAAGAGGCGGGGAGGATCAAGATGCTCCTCGACGAAAAGGAAAAGCCGATAGGCGTCCAGATATTCGGCCCTCATGCGGGAGAGCTGGTCAGCGAATGGGTCGCGGTCATGAACGGCAAGGTGAAGTTTTCGACCCTCGCCTCGGCGATCCACCCCTACCCGACTCTCGGCGAGATCAACAAGAGGGTTGCGGGGAACTTCCTTTCGACGAAGATATTCTCGGATACGGTGAAAAAAGGGCTTGCGTTCCTCTTCAACCTGAGAGGGAGGGCGTGCGGATAGCGTGAGGAGACAAGCTCACGGAGTACACAGCGTTCATCATAGCAGCTCCCTCACTTTCCTGATGATGGCTTCCTTCGATATCTCCTCGTAATCGAGGAGCTCCTGCGGCTTCCCGCTCTTCGGAACTTTCCGCACCGCCAGCGAATGGACAGGGACAGCATACCCGGACAGCGCGCTCCTGACCGCCTCGCCGATGCCGCCTTCTTCGACGTGATCCTCTACGGTTATAATCCTCTTTGTCGCTTCGGCAGCCTCGCGGAGCGCGGCCCGGTCGATCGGCTTGACGCTGTAGAGGTCGATCACCCGGATGGGGATGCCTTCTTTCTCCAATGCGTCGCAGGCACTGAGCGCCTCGTGGAGCGTGATGCCTGCTGCAACCACGGTTACGGCATCGCGATCGCTCTTCCGGAGCACTTTGCTCCCGCCGATGGGAAACGCCTCGTCGTTGCCGTAAATGATAGGAGTCTCCTTCCTGGTGGTCCGCAGGTAGACGATGCCTCTGTGCCGGGCAGCCTCCTCGACCAGCCGCTCCGTCGCCACCGCGTCCGAAGGATACAGCACCACGCTGTCCAGGAGCGTCCTGAACATGGCGATGTCCTCGAGCCCCATCTGCGAAGGGCCGTCCTCTCCGATCGATACCCCTGCATGGGAGCCGGCGAACTTGATGTTCGCTTCCGAGTACCGGCTCATCCTGATCTGGTCGAAGGCGCGGGTAAAGAAGGCGGCAAACGTAGAGACAAAGGGTATCGTTCCTCTGCGCGAGAGCCCGAGCGCTGTGCCGACCATATTCTGCTCGGCAATATACATCTCGAAAAAGCGCTCCGGATAGCGCTCCCCGAACAGCTCGGCATAGGTGGAGTTGCTCACCTCCGCATCCAGGACCGCCATTCGGGGGAACTGCGGGAATATCCGTACCAGCGCGTTCCCGTAGGCCTTCCTGGTCGCCACAGCAGCACCGGCGGGATAGGAGACCTCGGCTGCCTTAACCGGATTTCTTTCTTCGGGTCTTATAGCCTCCGGCTTTGCAATGACTCCGCGGACCGCCGTCTCGACCGCTCCGAGATCCTCCAGCGCCGCTTTCAGTTTGTCGTTCTTCACGGCAGTGCCATGGAGCCCGTTTATGTTTTCGAGGAACGAAACGCCCTTTCCCTTGACGGTCTTTGCGATGATCATCGTCGGCCTGTCGGTCGCCTGCACTGCCTTCTCATAGGCTGCGAGGACTTCCGGGAAGGAGTGCCCGTCGATAACCGCCGTATGCCAGCCGAAGGCGGCAACGCGCTGCCGATAGGCGGAGAGGTCGTGTCCGTACATCGTCTCGCCGCGCTGTCCGAGCCGGTTCACGTCGATGATGCCGATGAGATTGTTCAACCCGTAGCGGGCTGCAAGCTGTATCGCTTCCCACTGCGATCCCTCGGCCATCTCGCTGTCTCCCAGGAGCACGTACGTCCTGTACGGCAGCTTGTCGATACAGCGGGCATTGAGCGCCATCCCGAAGCCGATGGAGAGCCCCTGCCCCAGCGAGCCCGTTGCCGCCTCGGCATAGGGGAAAGCGGGAGTAGGATGCCCTTCGAGAGGGCTGCCGAACTTTCTCATGGTCATCAACTCCTGCTCGGTCACCTCTCCCGCTGCCGCCCAGAGCGCGTAGAGGAGAGGAGAAGCATGGCCTTTGGAGAAGATGAGACGGTCGTTATTGGGATGGGAGGGGTTGCCGGCATCGAAGCGAAAGGTCCCGCCGAAAAGGAGGCCGGTCATCAGCTCGACCGCCGAGAGCGACGACGTCGGATGCCCTGATCCGGCCGCCGTAGTGGAGACAAGAATATAGGAGCGGATCAATCGAGCGAGCTTTTCCAGTTTCTCTTCATCGCTCATGGCGCAGGCTTCTCCCGGTGCGTTCGTTAGCCGCCGCTGAAGGGCATACTCCAGTTTATCACTTTCTGAACGAATAGTCGCCGGCGCCGACCCCGGCCATATCCATCCTCGGACCTCGGAGACTTCTGCACCGCTGCCTCATGTTGGAAGCCGCCGCGTTCGCTTCCATTCCCCTGGCGGTACGGTACGACTTAATGTACCCGTCCCTTTATTTCGCGTCCCTTTATTTCGTCCCATCGTGGCTATCGGCGTGGCCTGCGTGGTTCATCGCCATCCTTTTGCCCGGACAGGCGAGCATACTGCGCGATAGCCCCGGCTATGCCGCGGGGACGGGGGACCGGACCTTTTCCCGCGGGCCATCCCTCCCGCTGCTGCGACCGGTCCCCATCGGTCTCTTCGGTCTGATCGTGAAAGAGTATCTGCTGCGTCGGGAACGGCAGGTCGACCCCGTTTTCTTTCAGCTTGACTCGTATTGCGGCGAGAACCTTGTCGCGCGCATCGAGGGCATCGGCATGGCGCGGCGGCGTTATCCACCACCGGGCACGGATCATGAGGCTCGATGGCCCAAAGTCCATAACGAGCGCATCGGGCTCCGGCATCTTCAGGGGTCCCTCCGTCTCCCGTATCGCATCGAGAATGAGCCGCTTTGCCGTTTCGATGTTGTCGCTGTACCCGATGCCGATGTCGTACTCGAGCCGGCGATTCTCGAACGCAGTGTTGACGGTGACCTTCTGTGTGAAGAGCACAGCGTTCGGAATGACAATACGGCGGCCGTCGTAGGTCCTGATGAACGTCGCCCTCGTCTGGATATCGTCGACGGTTCCTTCATAGGTATCCACCACGATCTGGTCGCCGATGTAAAAGGGGCGTGTTATGAGGAGCAGCACCCCGGCGAGAAAATTCTGCAGAATATCCCGGAAGGCGAAGCCTATGGCGATGCTCCCGATGCCGAGCAGCTCGACGATATCGCCCGGCCTGAAGGTCGGCAGAGCGACGGAGAGCGCGACGAGCGTGCCGACGAGGACAATTCCCCCCTGGGCCAGTCGCCCGATCACCAGTCCCGCGGCATGCACGTGTCCGCGCCGTTCGGCGGCGCGCCGGGCCAGCATTCTGACCGCCTTGGCAGCAGCGTAAAAGATGAGAAAGACGAAGAGGGCTACGAAAATGCCCGGCAGCGCCCGCATAAAGCCGTCGGCCAGACCGTCGAGACGTTTCAATGCAGGCGACAGATCAAAGGGCACGGGCGCTCCTCATCGGCGCAGGGGCCGGATGAGCCTGGCGGACCGCGTCAGACTCATAACTGAGCTCGATGCACAGGGGGAAATGGTATGATCGGTCCTCCACACCCAGTCCAGAACGGTTCCGATAGCAGCGGTGGCTTTACCTATGGTTACTGCATACCGCCCGTTCACGCAATCTGTAGCCGGCATCCTCCGCTGTGTGTACCCGCCTTTGCTCACGGGATACTCCTCTTATTTACTTTGTACCAGGGATTCTTTGTAGGATCAAGTGCCGTTGCCTGTACAAGTCTGGATACGCCTGTTTTTTCTTGACTGCATGTAGATCTACTGGTAAGTGATAAGTAGGGAGACCGGCCCGAGGAAAAGGTGCATGCGACCTGCCAGATGTCATCAAGAACAGTTCAGAAGTCCTGGACTTGCTGTCAACAACGTACCAGCAAAGCGCCGACATAATAAAAGAGGCCGCTATCCTCGAATTATACCGTGAAGGAAAGCTGTCGAGCGGCAAGGCAGCAGAAATACTCGGCATGGAGAGATTTGAATTCATACGGTACGCCGGAATGAAAGGTATACCGTACATAAGGATAACTCCTGAAGAGCTGGAAGAAGAAGCAGGGCTTTTAAATAAGCCGGAATGATCGCGGTCTCCAACACAAGCCCCTTAATACTCCTCGACAAGATCGACCGCCTTTGGATTCTCGGGAAACTCTTCGGAAAAGTTCATATCCCGCCGGCAGTCGATGCGGAAAGAGCTCATTTCTGAACTTGCTCCGCTATGGGAAAATCTTAAGAGGCACAGATTCTATATTACCGATGAGATTTTGAAAAAGGCCCTGAGCCTTGCGGGTGAGGCGTGAAAATAGTGGGGTCTTACAGTACAACACTATTCAAAATGCGTTATTGCACGACCTGCCCCGTAGCTTCCCTAGTTTCTGCTGCTTACGCAAACCTCTAAAGTCAATAATTAAGTCTGACCCTCTTGGCTATTGGCTCTGACCCTCTTGGCTATTGGCTCCCCTCTCTGGCCTCCGCTATGATACGCTCTATGGCATGCCCGTCCACGATCTCCTCTCTCATGAGCGTTGCTGCAAGGGTTTCGAGGATGTCCCTGTTGCCTGCGAGTATCTCTTCGGCCTTTGCTTCGGCGTCGACGAGCAGCCGGTGTATTTCCTGGTCCAGGAGCCACGCCGTCTGCTCGCTGTGCTGTTTGGGCCGGGCGAGCCCCCGGCCGAGAAAGAGGTCATCCTCACCCCGGGCGAGGACTTCGGGGCCTACCTGGTCGCCCATCCCCCATTGGGCCACCATCTTTTCGGCGAGGGCGGTCGCTTCCTTCAGATCGCTGTGGGCCCCGCTGCTCGTTTCGTTGAAGATGATTCTCTCGGCGACCCGCCCGGCGAGCGCCACGCTCAGCTTGTTCATGAGATACGTCTTGGGATAGTAATGCCTGTCCTCCTTGGGCAGGAGCTGCGTCACCCCCATGGACATTCCCCTGGGGATGATGCTGACCTTGTGGACGGGGTCCGTATGGGGGAGCATACGGGCGGCGAGGGCATGCCCGGACTCGTGATACGCAGTGATCCTCTTCTCCAGCTCGCTGATGGGTTCTCCTCGAACAGCCCCCATCAGCACGATATCCCTCGCCTCCTCGAAATCGGTCATGGCTATCTTGTCCCGGTTGTTCCTTATTGCGATAAGGGCTGCTTCATTCGCGAGATTTTCGAGGTCTGCCCCGGTCATCCCGGGGGTCCCGCGGGCGATAGCCTCGAGATCGACATGGGGCGCCAGCGTCTTCCCCTTCACATGGACCTCGAGAATCGCCCTCCGCTCCTGCAAGCCGGGCCTGTCGATCATGATGTGCTTGTCGAACCTGCCGGGCCTGAGGAGCGCCGGGTCGAGGACATCGGGCCTGTTGGTCGCGGCCATGACGATGACCTCCTCATGGGGCTCGAAGCCGTCCATCTCGCTCAGGAGCTGGTTCAGCGTCTGCTCCCGCTCCCCGTGCCCTCCGCTGATACCCGCCTCCCGTGCACGGCCGACCGCATCGATCTCGTCGATGAAAATGATGCTCGGCTGGCTCTCCTTTGCCGCCTTGAACATGCTCCGCACCCGCGAGGCGCCGACCCCCACGAATATCTCGACGAACTCGGATGCGCTCACGCTGTAGAAAGGGACCCCTGCTTCACCTGCCACCGCGCGCGCCAGGAGCGTCTTCCCCGTGCCGGGGTACCCTGCCAGGAGCACCCCTTTGGGGATCTTGGCGCCGAACTCCCGGTATTTTTCGGGGTTCTTCAAAAACTCTACAATCTCCCTGAGCTCCTGTTTTACATTCTCCATCCCCGCCACATCGCTGAAGGTAGTGCCGGGCTTTTTCTCATCATACAGTTTTGCCTTGCTTTCGCCCATTCTAAAGCGCCCGTCCATCCCCTGCGCTTGCCGTGCGCGCCTCGCAACAAAAAGCAGCATCCCGGCTATGATGAGGAAAGGCAGGAGGGTCATGAAGAACTGGCCTGCTGCACTGCTCTTCTGCTGAGGCAGGACGTTGACAGCTACCCGCTTTTCCTCGAGCCTCGCAAAGAGCGCCTCATTGTGAAAGGGCAGGTGTACCAGGAAGCTCTTGACCGGCACGGTCCGCCCCTCCAGGGGAGAGGTGCCCGGCTGGGGCGGTATCCGCAGCAGTGTCTCTTCCTTCAGCTCGCCGGTCAGCGTGAGCCCCTCGACAGTCACGGACGCGATGTTGTCCGCATTCAGCTGCTCGGTAAACTGGCTGTAGCCCAGAGGGTAGAAGACGGTATGCTGCTCATGAACGTTCGCGGATACGGACCGACACAAGGAGAGGAGCATGATCAGGGCGAGGATGAACCGGCTTGCGCAGATCGTCACCTTGGACCGACCTCGTCGCCCTCTGCAAAGACGGTGAATCCGGAAAGGCGCTTCACGCTCCTCAGGGCTCCTCTCTTTTGTTCACTCGATACTTGTGAGGCTGACATGATCTCCTCCTGTCGAACAGCGGGCGGGCCGTTACCTGGACAACGAGGGGCGTATGCCGGAAAGGCCATGGGCTAAAGGGTTCATCAGGGAGCAGCTCGACGATATCGCCCGTCCACGCAATCTGTAGCCGGCATCCTCCGCTGTGTGTACCCGCCTTTGCTCACGGGATACTCCTCTTATTTACTTTGTACCAGGGATTCTTTGTAGGATCAAGTGCCGTTTGTAAATCGGCGTCCAAAATTGACCCACCTCAGCGGATACTGCATGCTCTCTGCAATGAACGACAGAGAGGAGCACATGAAAGGAGATGCTGATAGTGGAAACCATCCGTAAGATTCGTGTCGCATACCAGAGGGACCGAAAGACCATACGGCAGATAGCCCGTGAGTTCACCCTGTCCCGCAACACCGTAAAGAAGGTGCTCCGGGGCAATGCCACCGAGTTCACCTATGACCGTAAGACACAACCGAACTGTGATATCATTGAGACCGGAAACGATAGCTGGAGAATCAAGACGAGAAACGCAAAGAAAAACGACCGCTAGGGGTGGGTCAAAATTGGACGCCGATGGTGGGTCAAGATTCGATGCCGATTAACAATCGCCCCCCGATTCTCAGGCCCGCTCCTTATTCATTTCAAAGAAAGCTGACTAAGCTTTACCTTTGCATTCCTTCAGGTATTCGAAATACTGCTCTCTCGACATCCCAGCTGTTCTCATGTTGGATTTGATGAGTTCAGGATCGATACTGCTATAGGTGGGAATTACTACAGGCCTGAGCACGCCATCTTTAACATAGGCGCGATGAGAACCATCCTGTCTACTGAATGTAAAGCCAGCCTTTTGAAAAATGCATTCGAGAACTTTCCAGTGAACCGGCGTTAGGCGTGGCATGCTACAGCGCAACCACCTGAAACATTGAAGGGGATAGGTATTGAGACGTAATTTTGATCTTTCGGGGCATGAACTGTCTTCTTAACCAGCTTAAAGCCGCACTCTTTCAAGACTGCATCCAATGTCCCTCTCTCCAAGCAGGACACAAGGAACAACCTCAATGCTTCCGCCAGATTTCTCTTTGCCTCAGCTTCAGTATTGCCTTGTGAATATACATCAAGTACTGGACAGGAAGAAATATACACGTTTGCTTTTTTCTTTATCTTGACCGGCACTTTTACGATGAACTCTGCGATGGGCATATCTCGGCTCTCCTTTCTTTGATTGTTATCGGAGATGACTTCAACTTCATTATATCACGATAGCTGAAGGTCTTACAGCATAACTACAAGCGTCTGGTTTTGTCCAGTTTTCTTTGGCCATGCAGTGACATTCATGGTGTTTGATCAGGCACTAGCGATTATGTTAAAGGAACGCGACAGCAAACAGTTTTACAGGCGGATTTTAACAACCCCTCGTCAATCCGATAACTACATTTTGCATTTTGGGGACACTCCGGGGACGGTACTTTTTTACATAACAAAAAAATAAGCTGCTGAAATTAAATATAAAAACTGGCGGGGCGGACGGGGCTCGAACCCGCGACCTCCTGCGTGACAGGCAGGCGTTCTAACCAGCTGAACTACCGCCCCAATCTAAAAGCCGTGATGGGTAATGCGTTATCCGTGATCAGTTTAATGAGAAGAAAATCACGCTTCTTCTTCTGTTTACCGATCACCCGCCACCGATCACTGATTACGGTATGGATGGTAGGCGGAACAGGGATCGAACCTGTGACATCAGCCTTGTAAGGGCTGCGCTCTCCCAGCTGAGCTATCCGCCCGGGAATTTATATTTAACTATAGGTACGCGCCTTTTGTCAATTCCTTGCCAGGGGCCGTTTTGTGCTTTATGATGAAGAGGTATGGTCCTTCACGCACTCTTTTCTGCGGTGCTCCTGGTTGCGCTCGCCTCGTGCCCTGCGGCCCGCGCCGAGGTATACTCCTACGACGACAATGCCACCGTGATCGGCGCGGTCTCCGTTGCAACGATCACGGGCAAGGGCGAATCCCTCATCGAAAAGGCCCGGGAATTCGGTCTCGGCTACAACGAGATCGCCGCTGCGAATCCCGGCCTCGACCCCTTTATCCCGGGAAAAGGAGAGATGATTACGGTCCCGCGGTCATGGGTCCTGCCCCGGGTCCCTTCGTACGACGGCCTGGTAATCAATCTCTCCGAGATGCGGCTCTACGCGTTCCTGAAAAAGGGAAAGGACGGCCGGCGCCTCGTCGCCACCTTTCCGATCGGTATCGGCGCCGAGGGCAACGACACGCCGACAGGCGCCTTCACGGTTGTCGAGAAGAGAGAGAACCCGAGCTGGCATGTGCCTGAGTCGATCAGGAAAGAGAGACCCGGGCTCCCGCGGGTCGTGCCTCCCGGGCCTGATAACCCCCTCGGCTCCCATGCGCTCCGTCTCTCGCTCGGCTCTCTTCTCGTCCATGGCACCAACCGGCCCTGGGGCGTGGGCAGGCGCGTCAGCCACGGCTGCATCAGGCTCTACCCCGAAGATATCCCCCGCCTCTACCAACTGACACCGGTGGGAGCGAAGGTGGTCATCGTGCGGCAGCCGGTGAAGATCGGGGTCCGGGAGGGCCGCATTCATATCGAGGTCCACGAGGACCCTGCGGGTCCGGTGCATGAGCGGTATGATTACTACGACGAGGCGATGCTCTTACTGACGAGAATGGGGCTCGATGCCGGCCGGATCGATTACGACCGCCTCGAGCAGGCCATCAAGGAAAAGAGCGGTGTTCCTGTCGATATCTCCGATCGCGGCTTCATGCAGGATACCACTCCATAACCGGAAACGGGAGCGGCGCGTCCACGCAACGCCGGCCCCCGCCCTCCGGCGCTCCTACTTCCTCTGCTGCAGCTCGAACGCCTTTGCCGCGCGGTCTGCGGCTTTCTCAGCCCGCTCTGCCGCAGCTTCGGCCCGCCTGGCCGCGTCCTCTGCCCGCTTGGCGGCATCGGGATCGGCGCCCTTGGCAGCGCTGCGCGCTTCCTGTGCCATCGCCTTCGCGTCCGCAGCGTCGCGGCGCGCTGCATCGAGGTCAGCCGCCGACAGCGAGGGCCTGCCTTCGAGACCCGCCACCCGCTGCTCGAGCCTGCCGATCCGGTCGTTTAACGGCTCGACCTGCTGCCGCACATACTCCTTCGAAGCGCATCCGGACGAGAGAGCGAGCACAAGAGCCGTAACAGGGACCATGAACCGCATCATGAAAGCACCTCCTTTCCTCTCGGATGAAGTCATCAGGAATCCGTCCGCACCATTACGCCTGCTGCACGAAAAATCTAAATAAAGCGTATCACATTTCTTATTGCCTGTCATCGGGAGAACGATGGAAGAAATCGCGATACAAGGAGGGGAACAGGCCCGCTCCGCTGCCGCTCAGCTCCCGTGCCGTCCGGACCGGGAGCGCAGCATTACGAGGGCGCTTTTGAAGGCAAAGGCGGCAACGAAGAGGAGCAGGTTGATGAGGACGATCGTCGCGCCGGTAGGCAGGTCGGCGTAGAAGGAAAGGGCGATTCCCGCCACCACCGAGAAGACCGAGGCTGCGGAGGCGATGACGAGGGAGTGCCTGAACCCCCGGGCGAGCTGGAGCGAGGTGACCGCAGGCAGAATGAGCAGGGCCGAGGTGAGCAGTATTCCCACCACCCGCATGGTGAGCACGACCGTGACTGCGGTGAGGAGAACGACGACGGCATTGAGCCGGTCCGCATTGATGCCCGATGCCCTCGCGAACTCTTCATCGAAGGTGATCGAAAGGAGCTCGTGGTAATAGAGATAAACGATCAGCAGCGCAGCCATCGAGAGGACCACGGCGGTGAGGACCTCCGCGGCGCTGATCGCGAGGATATTGCCGAAGAGATAGCTGAAGAGATCGACATTGAAGCCGCCGGCAATGCTCGCCAGCACCACGCCCCCGGCGATGCCGAAGGCCGAGACGACGCCTATGGCGGCGTCGCCGTATATCCTCGCCTTCTGGGTGAGCTTGAGTATGCCCAGCGAGCTCAGCATCACCAGCGGTATAGCCGCGTACAGCGGATAGACCCTCAGGACGAGGCCGAGGGCGACGCTCCCGAAGGTGACATGCGCGAGCCCGTCGCCGATGAGCGAGAGTCTCCTGAGCACGAGGAGAACGCCGAGGTTCGAACAGAGCAGCGCCACAAAGACGCCTGCCAGCAGCGCCCGCTGGATGAAGCCGTACTGCAAGAGCTCGCCTACATTCATAGGCGGCTCTCCGCTTTCGAATTTCGGGATTCGAGTTTCGGGGTTATCGCTCTCATATCATCCATGCCGGTGGCAGATGAGATGCTGCGAGGCGATGCCGAAGAACTTCGCCATCCGGTCGGAGAGGCAGAACTCGGCGAAGCTGCCGTAGAAGATCACCTTCTTGTCGAGGTAAAGGAGCTTCGAGGCATACTTTCCGATGCTGCCGATGTCGTGCGTAATGAGGATCACCGTCACCCCGTGCTGCCGGTTGAGGTCGCGTATGAGCGCAAAAAAGTTCTCCCGTGTTTCGGGGTCGAGCGCGGTCGTCGGCTCGTCGAGGATCAGCACCGAGGGCTCGTGCACGAGCGCCCGCGCGATGAGCACCCGCTGCTGCTGCCCCCCCGAAAGCTCGCCGATGAGGTTATCCTTTATGGCAGCGATGCCCAGGAGGTCGAGCGCCCTCTCGATGGCCGACTTGTCCGCTCTCGTCCAGCGCCGGGGGAAGCGCTTTGTCGCGATCAGGCCGAGTCCTACGATCTCGGTCACAGTGGACGGGAAGAAGGGGTTGAAGGAGCCTATCCTCTGGGGCAGATAGCCCACCCTGCGCCGCTCCTTCAGCGACGCGGCCGGCTGCCCGAAGAGCGCCGCCGCCCCGTGCGAGGCCGGGAGCAGGCCGAGGATCACCTTGACGAGGGAAGACTTGCCCGAGCCGTTGGGCCCTACCAGGCCGATGTAGTCTCCCCGCTCCACCGCAAAGGAGATATCGCTCAGCACCTCGATGCCGTTGTACTCGAGGCCGACCCCCTCGAGCGCGACGACCGTTTCGCCCGCTGTCATCGGCACTGGAGTCCTATGGTGAGGTTATGGAGATTCTGCTCCATGAGCGAGAGAAAGGTGGTCCCGCGCTCGAAATCCTCCCGCGAGATGTTGTGCGCTCCGTGGAGCATCAGGAGCGCGGCCCCGGTCTCCCGCGCGATCGTCTCGGCTACGCGGGGAGTGATGAGCTCCTCGTAGAAGAGGTGTTTCAGCCCGTGCTGTCTCAACGTCCTGCTGACCGCGATGATCCCCTGCGGCGTGGGCTCGGCGTCCGGGGAGAAGCCGTAGGCGGAGACATGCGCGAGGCCGTACCGCCGCGCCAGGTAGCCGAAGGTGAAGTGGCCGCCGCTCACGATGGTGCGCCGTCTGCAGCCGTTCAGGGTCTCGCTGAACCGCCGGTCGAGGGCGGCGAGCTTCGCCTTGTACGCCTCGGCGTTCTTCCGGTAGAAGTCTCCGTTGGCCGGGTCTTTCGCGACGAAGCCTTCGAGGATCGTATCGACCATGACGATGGCATTCGAGAGATCGAGCCAGATATGGGGATCGACGGCTCTCCCGCTCTCGTGCCCGTGTCCATGATCGCGGCCGTGCGCCTCCTCTTTCCCCTCGTAAAGGGAGATGCCCCTGCTCGCGTCGACCACGAGGAGCCCGTGATTGTTTACCCCTTTGAGGATATCGTCGATCCAGGGCTCCATGTATTTATTCGTGTAGATGACGAGGTCGGCCCTGCCGAGGAGCACGACATCGCTCGGCTTCGGCTCGAAGCTGTGGGGCTCGACGCCGGGAGGGAGGAACAGCGTGACGTCCGCCCTCTCCTGGCCGATCTGCCGGGCGAAGTCGTAGAGCGGGAAGAGACTGGCGACCGCTTCGAGCCGCTGGCCGCCGGCGCCCCGGGGTTTTCCCGGGTCGCGGCTCTCGGGCTTCGTGCAGGCGGCGGCCAGCAGCACCAGCGCGAGCATGCCGGCTGCCCTGAAGAAACGAATGACGGCGCTCCGCTCACCCGGCACGGCGCTTCTCCTTGCCGACGCATTTCCTGCAGAGGCCGTTTATCTGGAGGATATGCGAGAGGACCCTCCCCTTGATCTTCTCGGCGACCTCCCGGGTGATCTCCTGCTCCGCGCAGAAGGCGACATCCTCCACCTTGCGGCAGGAGATACAGATGAAGTGGTGGTGGTGGCCTTCGTTCCTGCAGTAATAGTAGTAGAGCTTGCGGTCGGGGTGGATCACCTTCGAGATGACGCCGCCCTCGGAGAGCTCTTCGAGGTTCCGGTAGACCGTCGGGAGCCCTACCCGCCTGAAGCGCTCCTTCAGCCGGGCCCAGACCTCTTCGGGCCCCAGGTAGACGAGCTCGCCCGCGAGGATATCGAGGATCGCGAGCCGCTTCGGCGTCGCCTTGAGGTTGAGGCGCTTCAATGTCTGATGGTATGAGCACTGCATCGATCGGGCCGCCGGTGCCGTCCTGGTAAATGGAAATAATTTCTATTTATAAATCTTTCCATATTTCCTTGCCCCTGTCAAGTGCGCAGGGCGGCGGCCGCTCTTTGCATCGGTTTGATCAGGCGGGTGTCAGTGCGGCCTGTTCGGCCTTCGCTACGTGGGGGATCACCGGGAGGACGCTGTCGGGATTGAGCGATATGGAGTCGATGCCCGCCTCTACCAGGAATTCCGCGAATTCGGGGTAATCGCTCGGCGCCTGGCCGCAGAGGCCGACTTTGACGCCGCTCCGATGGGCGGTCTCGATCAGGCTCCGGATCATTCTCTTGACCGCCTCGTTGCGCTCGTCGAAGAGCGCTTTCAGCTCCGCCGAATCGCGGTCCACGCCGAGCACGAGCTGCGTCAGGTCGTTCGACCCTATCGAAAAGCCGTCGAAACGCTCCGCGAACTGCTCGGCGAGGATGATGTTGGAGGGTATCTCCGCCATGACATACACCTGGAGGCCCCGCTCGCCGCGCCTGAGCCCGTTGTGCGATAACACATCGAGCACCCTGTCGGCTTCCTCCAGGGTCCGGCAGAACGGTATCATGATGACGACGTTGGTCATCCCTATCTCGTCGCGGACCCGTTTGAGCGCCCTGCACTCGAGCGCAAAACCCTCCCGGTAACGGTCGCTGTAGTAGCGCGAGGCGCCGCGAAACCCGAGCATGGGATTCTCCTCCTCCGGCTCGAACTGCCGTCCGCCGATGAGATCGGCGTACTCGTTCGTCTTGAAGTCGCTCATGCGGACGATGACCTCGTCGGGGTAGCGGGATGCGGCGATCCTGGCGATACCGTACGCCAGGTTCTCGATGAAATACTCTGCCTTATCCCCGTAGCCCGCCGTAAGCTCTTCGATCGCTCTTCGCGCGTTCGTGTCCTCCACCTGATCGAAACGGACAAGGGCCATCGGGTGGATTTTTATGATGTTGTTGACGATGAACTCCATCCTCGCCAGGCCCACTCCTCTCACCGGCAGGCGCCACCACCGGAATGCCGCTGCAGGGCTGGAGATGTTCATCATCATCTGCGTCTTGACGCGGGGGACGTCCTCCAGGCGCATCTCGGTCTCCTCGAACTCGAGCATGCCTTTATAGATATGGCCCTGATCGCCCTCGGCGCAGGAGAGCGTTATCTCCTCGCCGTCCCGCAGGACCTTTGTGGCGCTGCCCGTGCCGACAACCGCGGGGATCCCGAGCTCCCTGCTCACGATCGCTGCATGGGAGGTCCGGCCGCCGTAGTCGGTGACGATGCCTTTCGCCTTCTTCATGATCGGCACCCAGTCGGGATCGGTCATCCCCGTGACCAGGATGGCCCCTTCCTCGAAACGGCCGATTTCATCGGCGCTCTTGATGACGAGGGCACTGCCCGCCGAAACAGCCTGGCCGATAGCGAGGCCGGTAAGCAGCAGCTCCCCTTTCTCTTTCAGCGCGTAGGACGTGAATACGTCCGCCTCTCTCCGGGACTGTACGGTTTCGGGCCGCGCCTGCACAATGAACAGCTCTCCCGTATCGCCGTCCTTGGCCCATTCCATATCCATCGGCACGCCGTAATGCCGCTCGATGACCGAAGCCCACCGCGCAAGCTGTACGATCTCGCCGTCCTCCAGGACGAACGCGCGGCGCTCCCCCATGGTGGTGTCGACATTCCTGGTGGTGCCGGTCCCTCCGGTTGCATAGACCATCTTCTTCTCTTTGGTGCCGAGGCTCTTCTCGATGATCGGCTTCAGCTGCGGATCCCTCAGCAGGGGCTTGAAGACCATATACTCATCGGGAGTCACCGCACCCTTGACCACGTTCTCGCCCAGCCCCCACGAGGCGTTGATCACCACCGCCTCCGGGAACCCGGTTTCGGTATCGATCGAGAACATCACCCCCGCGCTCGCTCTGTCGGAGCGCACCATTTTCTGCACCCCGACCGAGAGCGCCACTTTCATGTGGTCGAACCCGTGGGCATCGCGATAACTTATCGCCCGGTCGGTGAAGAGCGAGGCGTAGCACCGCCTGCATGCGTCGAGCAGCTCTTTCCCGCCGGTGATGTTGAGAAAGGTCTCCTGCTGACCGGCAAAGCTCGCCTCGGGAAGGTCCTCCGCAGTGGCGCTGCTCCTGACCGCGACATCCACATCCTCCGTGTCATAGCGGCGGCAGAGCTCCCGGTAGGCGCTCAGAACAGCCGCGGCGATCTGCTCCGGGATCTCCGCGTCCAGGAAGAGGCGGCGTATAGCCTTTCCCGCCTTGTCGAGCGGCATCGTCCCTGCACGCCACGCATCCAGATACGATGAGATCTTGCTTCCGATGCCGCCGGTCCCGAGGAACTTCCAATAAGCCTCGGCGGTAGTGGCAAAGCCGTCGGGCACGCGAATGCCTTCCTCCTTGAGGGAGCGGATCATTTCTCCCAGCGAGGCGTTTTTTCCGCCCACCGACGGCACGTCGCGCGAACCCAGGTCCTCGAACCAGCGTATATATTCTTTCGTCGATGTCATACTCGCTCCTTTTACCGGGAAGAGAGGACTTATTGATCTAATTCCTGATCTAATTCCTATTTATCAGGATTCCTTTCGCCTGTCAAGAAACGCTGCTCTCGCCCTGCCGCGCTCTCTCGACTCCCCGCAGGACCTCCATGACCGAGGCGAAGATGACCAGGATCATCGGGCCCGCTACGAGCCCCAGCAGGCCGAACTGCTGCACGCCGCCGATGACGCTGAAGAAGAGAACGGGAAAGGGCATGCGTGTCCTGCTGCCGATGACGTAGGGTCTCAGGAACTCATCCACCATGCTGATGCCGAACACCCCCACTGCGGCGAGGATGATGCCCTTGACGACCTCCTCTTGAACGAAGAGGTAGACGGTGACAGGGCCCCAGACAGCGAGCGTTCCGACTGCCGGAAGGAATGAGGCGACGGCCATGATGAATCCCCAGAGGACCGGAGACGAGAAGCCGAGGCCGAAGAAAGCGATCCCTCCCAGGAGTCCCTGGACCATGGCGATGACGACGCCGCCGTACATGGTCGAGAAGATGATGTCCTTGACGCGCCGCGCCACGGTCTCTTTCCGCTCCGCCGCAAAAGGCAGGGAGTCGCGGACCTTCCGGAAGAGCCCGGCGCCGTCCTTCAGGAGGAAGAAGATTGCGACCGTCATGAAAAAGAGATTGAGGAGTGCGGCAAGGAGGCTTTCGGCAAAGCCCGTGATCCTGAAGGCGAGCTCTCTTCCTGCTGTCGAGAGATTGCTCATGATCGTCCGGGTTACCTTCTCCTCGGGAACCGAGGTGATATCCGCAATCGCCTCGACCGCCTCCCGGAAGAGCGGGTGCCGGGCGATATCGCCGAAGCTCGATATCCCGCCGCTCTCGAGATATTCCGCGAGGGAGAACAGCTCCCTCCCCAGCAGAACCGCCACATAGGAGAGCGGGCCCGCGATGAGCGCGAGGATCAACCCCAGCACCAGGGAGGCGGCGAGAGATTTCCACCGCACATAGGTGAGGAGAAACGCATACACCGGGTGAAAGACGACCGAGAACGCGAGGGCCCATACGAGAGAGGAAAGGAACGGCGCTGCCACGAGATAGCTGAGATAGCCGAAGAGTACGGCGAGGACGATCAGGAGGGCGATATAGAATTTCGGAACGGCCATAGCGCCTCCGGTCAGGACGTGCCCCTCTTCGCCCTCCTCACCGCCTTGTCGATCTCGACGGCAGCGATGACCGTGGCAGCGACGGCGAGAATCCGCGCCCACTCGCCGACCGCTATCGGCTCGGTCCTGAAGACCCACTGGAGCGCCGGCAGATAAATGACCGCACCCTGGGCGAGGAACGAGGCGATCATGCCGTAGAAGAGAAACGGGTTGCCGAGAGGGCGCATCCGGAACACGGATTGGTACTCGGAACGGCTGTTCCACGCCTGGAGGAACTGGAAGACCACCATCGTGGTCACCGCAACCGTGCGCGCATGCTCGAGCGACCCCGGCCCCCTGAGGGAGATGAAGAAGTTATAGACCACGCCTGCCGAGATGAGGAGACCGACGAGCACCGTCCGCTCGATCAGCACCCGGGACATTATCCCTTCCCGTGGATCGAGGGGCGGCCGGGTAAGGACATTCCTCTCGCCCGGCTCGAACGAGAGGGCGATCACCTGCAGGCCGTTCGTCACCAGGTTTATCCAGAGAAGCTGCGAAGGCAGGTAGGGTATGGGCAGTCCCAGGAGGACCGTGCCGATAATCGAGATGATCGCGGCGATCCCGGTGGGAATGAGGAAGAAGACGACCTTGCGGATGTTGTCGAAGACGATCCTGCCCTCTTTCACCGCATTGAAGATGCTGGCGAAGTTATCGTCGGTGAGCACCATGTCCGAGGCCTCTTTCGCCACGTCGGTGCCGCTCCTGCCCATGGCGATGCCGATATGCGCCGCCTTGAGCGCCGGCGCGTCATTGACCCCGTCGCCGGTAACGGCCACGATCTCCCCGTTCGTCTTGAGCTGCTCCACGATCCTCAGCTTATGGTGCGGGGATACCCGTGCGTATACGGATACGGTCTTCACCTGCTCGAAGAGCGCCGCGTCATCCATCTCTTCCAGCTCCTTGCCGGTGAGGACCGCCTCATCGCCCTCGGCAATGCCGATCTTCTTCGCGATGGCCTTTGCAGTGATCGCGTGGTCGCCGGTGATCATCACGACCCGGATCCCCGCGCGCTTGCAGCCCTCGACAGCCTCTATCGCCTCGGGCCGCGGCGGGTCGATCATGCCCTGGAGCCCTGCAAAGGTCAACCCTGACTCCGCATCGTGGTGGGTCAGTTCGTCCATCTCCGGGGGGGCCTCTTTGTAGGCGAGGGCGAGGACGCGCAGCCCCTCCTCGGCGAACCGTGCCGCGCGGCGGGCGATCTCCTCTCTCTCCGGCCCTTCATCACCGTTATCGACAGAATACCGGGCGCACATGTCCAGCACCTTCTCGGGGCCTCCCTTGACGAAGACCAGGGTGCGCCCCCGGTGCCGGTGCAGCGTCGCCATGTATCCCCGTTCGGATTCGAAGGGGACGATCCCGATCTGGGGATACTCCTCCTGCTCCTCCTCCCTGTCGAGCCCCCCCTTGAGCGCAGAGACGATGAGCGCCGCCTCGGTAGGATCGCCGTCGGCCTTGTACCGCCCCTCCTCCTCGTAAATGTCCGACTCGTTGCAGAGCAGCCCTATGCGGAGGACACGCCTCAGACGCTGCATCGCTTCAGGGTCCTCGGCCTTCCCTCCTCCGCGTATCTCCCCTGCAGGCTCATAGCCGCTCCCCTCAACCTCATAGATACGCTTGCCATCATAGATCGCCTTCACGGTCATCTCGTTCTTGGTCAGGGTCCCGGTCTTGTCGGAGCCTATGACCGTCGTGCTGCCGAGGGTCTCGACCGCGGGGAGCTTCCTGATGATCGCATGCTGCCGCGCCATCCGCGCGACCCCGATCGCAAGGGTTATGGTAACGACGATGGGCAGTCCTTCGGGAACGGTCGCCACCGCAGCGGCGACCATGGTCATGAACATGCTCCGGATATCCTCGCCGACGAGGACCCCGACACCGAACAGCGCTATCGAGGCGGCGAGGACGATCACGCCGATCCATTTGGCGAACCGGTCGAACTTCCTTTGCAAGGGGGTCCTGCTCACCTCGAACTCCCTCACCTCGCTCGCGATCGTCCCGAGCACCGTAGCGGAGCCCGTGGCGACGACGACCCCTCTGGCCCTGCCGCTCAGGACAATGGTCCCCATGAAGAGCATGTTCCTCTGGTCTCCCGGGGACAGATGGTCCTCGTTGATCGGACGGGAATGCTTTTCGGAGGGAAGCGACTCACCGGTCAGCATCGCCTCCTCGACCTTCAGCTCGAGAGCATGGGTCACCCGCATATCCGCGGGCACTCTCGTGCCCGAGGCGAGCAGCACGATGTCGCCCGGAACCAGTTCCTCGCTCCTTATCTCCCGCTCCTTGCCGTCTCTCAACACCCGCGCCTTGGGGACCACCATCTGCTTGAGCGCCCGTATGCTCTGCTCGGCCTTGTACTCCTGGAAGAACCCGATGACCGCATTGAAGATGACGACCGCCATGATGACGCCGGTATCGATCAGCTCTCTCAGGATGAACGTGACTATCGCGGCGATGATGAGGATATAGATGAGCGGGCTGGCGACCTGGTGCAGGAGTATCCGGAGCTTGCTTATCTCCTCCTCTTCCGCGAGCTTGTTCGGACCGTACCGCTCGAGGCGCTCCTTCGCCGCTGCGTCGGACAGGCCGTGCTCGGAGGCGCCGAGCTCGGCAAAGGTCTCTTGAACAGTGCGCTGGTACCAGGTCTCGTTCATGGTGTCAGATGCTCCGGGAGCGGTGATACATACTGCAGGAGGCCGTCAATAGCACAGCGTAGAAATGGCGCGTTTGTTTCTTAGATGCTATCACCCCTCACTTCGGTTGTCAAACGAAAGGGCGAGCCTCCTCCCTAATTGGCCCGCCCTTGAGAAGCCCTTCCGTTAATGATATCCTTTTGTGTAGAGAGCGCTTCTGGCGCAGGGCATCGTCAACCAAGGTCGTCACCGCAGCAGCAGGAATGAGGTCTGCCGGATGAGCATGGGACATTTCGTGCGAAGCGCGTTCTGGATCGGGGTGTACTTCATCGTCGTGATGACGCCCCTTCTCGTTATGCTGGTCGGCCCTACGCCTCCGGGCCGCGGCTTCTGGCGGGAGCTCTCGGTCGGGCTCGGCTTTGCAGGCCTCTCGATGATGGGACTCCAGTTCTTCCTGACAGGGCGCTTCCGGAGCATCACCTTTCCCTACGGGATAGATGTGGTCTACCACTTCCATCGCTCCATTTCGCTGATCGCGTTCCTCTTCATCCTTCTTCACCCTGTCATGATCTTTGCTGCGAGTCCCGACGCCCTTGTGCTTATGATCCCGGCAATGATGCCGCGGCGGACGGCGGCAGGACTGCTCGGGCTGCTGGCGTTCGGCATAGTGATCGGGACATCCCTCTACCGGATGAAGCTGGGCCTGCGCTATGAGGCATGGCGTGCTCTTCACGGGTACGCGTCGGTTGCGGCGGTGACGCTCTCGGTCGTCCATATCGTGGGCGTCAGCTACTATGTGCAGGGGAACCTGAAACGGGGGGTCTGGATTGCGGTAGTCATCGCATGGGTACTCGCCCTTGTCTACGTGCGGCTCATCAAGCAGGCGAAGATGCTCAAAGCTCCCTATCGAATAGAAAGGGTCATCAAGGAGCGGGGGAGATCGTGGACCCTGGTGCTCAGTCCCGAGGGCCACGAGGGCATGCGCTTCAGGCCGGGCCAGTTCGCATGGCTCACGGCAGGCAGGTCCCCGTTTTCGATCAGGGAGCATCCCTTCTCCTTTTCATCGAGCGCCATGGACACGAGGACGATCACGATGACCGTAAAGGAGCTCGGCGACTTCACGGGGAAGATCGGGGAGATACCGCCCGGCACCCGCGCCTATATCGACGGTCCGTACGGGACCTTCACCATCGATACGAGGAACGCGCCATCTTATGTCTTTATCGCGGGAGGCGTCGGCATCACGCCGGTGATGAGCATACTCCGCACCATGGCCGACCGGCGTGATGCGCGGCCCGTGGTGCTCATCTACGGGAACAAGACCTGGGAGGAGGTGACCTTCCGGGAAGATCTCGAGGAGTTGAAGCAGCGTCTTGCGATGCGGGTCGTGCATGTGCTCGACAGTCCGCACGAAGGCTGGGAGGGAGAGCGGGGCCGGGTTACAGCCGGGCTCATAGCCCGCTATCTCCCGGAGAACAGGATGGAGTGCGCGTATTTCATCTGCGGGCCTGAGCCGATGCAGCGCGGTGTCAGGGCCGCCCTGGATGCACTGGGACTGCCGCTCGAGCAGGTCGAGTCCGAGAGCTTCAATTTCGTATAGCGACAGGGGTGATTTTCATGAGACAGTTGTATGCGATTCAGTTGGCGATTGCGACCGGGGTGCTCATTGTCATCGTAACCACCGTCTTCGCCCTGGTCCAGAATCCCGAGCTGCTCGATCTGCCGGCTACCGCGTCGGTGAGAGCGGCCTCGGATACTCCTCACCCCATTGAGGGATACCGGCCCTGCGACAGCTGCCATGGCATGAAGGGCGAGAGCCCGTATCCCCTGAACCATACCGGCTGGAGCGACGAGAGCTGCACGAGATGCCATATCCCTTCAGCGCTGCCGCAACAGGGAGAGGAGCGGCAGTGAAGGCGCCGATACAGCGCAAAGGCGCCGCATATACTATTGCAAAGGCGGACTTCGACGCGGTCGTCTTCGACCTGGACGGCGTGGTCACGGATACCGCAACGGTCCACGCAGAGGCGTGGAAGAGGATGTTCGACGAGTTCCTCGAAGAGTACGCAGTGAGGAACGGGATCCCTTTTACGCCCTTCGACAGGGACGCGGACTATCGTCTCTACATCGATGGGAGACCGAGGATCGACGGGGTTCGGAGCTTCCTCCGGTCGAGGGATATACGCCTGCCCGAGGGCGCTCCCGGGGATGCGCCCGGAAAGGAGAGCGTGCATGCACTGGGCAATCTGAAGAACAGGTATTTCAGGGAGCAGCTCGAGAGGCAAGGGGTCAGGGCGTACGGATCGACCGTGGCTCTCATACACGCGCTGAAAAGACAGGGCATCAAGACAGCCGTCATCTCGTCGAGCAAGAACGCCGCCCCGGTGCTCGAGGCCGCGGGCCTTGCCGGACTCTTCGATGTGAAAGTGGACGGCATCGATGCAGAGCGGCTCGGTATCGAGGGCAAGCCGGCGCCGGACATCCTCCTCGAGGCCTGCCGTCAGCTCGGCGCGGAGCCGGGGAGAACGGCTGTCGTCGAGGATGCTCTCGCAGGCGTCCGGGCGGGCCGGGCCGGAGGGTTCAAGCTCGTGATCGGCGTGGCCCGGAAGGGCGATAGGGATGCCCTGCTCGGCAACGGCGCGGACATTGCGGTCGAGGACCTGTCGGAGGTCGGGGCGGAGGACGCCGGAGAGAGAGAATTCCTGCCCTCGGCGCTCGACAGCGTGAGCGAGATAGCGCAGAAGGCCGCCGGGAAACGGCTCGCCGTGTTCCTCGATTACGACGGCACCCTCACTCCCATCGTCGAGACGCCGGACAGAGCGGTTATGACGGAGGATATGCGGCAGGTGATTACGCGCCTGGCGCAGTATTGTACGGTGGGGATCATCAGCGGACGCGACCTCGGCGATGTGCGGGACAAGGTGGCGGTCGGCTCCGCCGTTTACGCAGGGAGCCACGGCTTCGACATTTCCGGGCCGGGGGGTACGATGGAAGGCCCCGCAGGGATCGAAGAATTCCTGCCCGTCCTGGACGAGGCGGAGGAAGAGCTGTCACGCGGGCTCGGCGCTGTACGAGGAGCCCTGGTGGAGCGGAAGCGGTTCGCGATCGCGGTCCATTACCGCCGTGTCGCCCCCGAAGAGGTGCGCACGGTCGAGGAGGTAGTGGACAGGGTCGCCTCCGGTTACCCGCAGCTCAGGAAGACCTACGGCAAAAAGGTATTCGAGCTCCGGCCCTCGATCGACTGGGACAAGGGGAAGGCCCTCCTCTCGCTCCTCCGCACCCTCGGCCTGGGCAGCGAAGGAGTCCTGCCGGTCTATATCGGCGATGATGTGACCGACGAGGACGCCTTCAGGGAGCTTCGGGGCCGGGGGCTGGGGATCGTGGTGCGGGACGAACCGTTCGAGACAGCAGCAGCATACAGCCTGAAGGACCCCGGCGAGGTACGGGAGCTCCTGCGTGCGCTGATCCCCCTTTGCAAAGGAGGCCGCGATGAACAGCTGGACGCTGACGTATGAGGAGTTCGAGCCGACGAGAGAGAATCTCAGGGAGGCGCTCTGCACTCTGGGCAACGGCTATTTCGCGACGAGGGGCGCGGCGCCGGAGTCGGGGGCCGACGACATCCACTATCCCGGCGCCTACCTGGCCGGAGGATACAACCGCCTGAAGACAGAGATCGCCGGCCGCGTCGTCGAGAACGAAGACCTGGTGAACATGCCGAACTGGCTCGTCCTCACCTTCAGGCCGGAGGGAGGCGACTGGTTCAACCTCATGTCCGTCGACCTCGTCTCCTACCGGCAGGAGCTGGACATACGGCACGGCGTACTCACGCGGGCCGTCCGCTTCAGGGATAAACAGGGCAGGGAGACCGCGATCTTCCAGCAGCGGATCGTGCACATGGCGGCGATGCACCTGGCCGCGCTGGTCACCACGATCACTCCCGTAAACTGGTCGGGCCGCATGCAGGTCCGTTCGGCCCTGGACGGGACCGTGATCAACGCAGGGGTGGAGCGTTACCGGCAGCTCAACAGCAAGCACCTCGAACCGGTGCAGGCCGGGGAGTTCGGCAGGGACGGGATATTCCTGCTGGTGCAGACCAGCCAGTCCGGCATCCGCGTTGCCGAGGCTGCAAGGACCAGGGTCTATACCGATGCCGGGGAGACGGAGGCGGAAAGACGCTTCTTCTCCGAGAGCGGATACGCTGCCCATGACCTCTTCATCGATGCGGCGCAGGACAGACCCGTGAGGATAGAGAAGGTCGTCTCGTTCTACACCTCGAGGGACTTCGCGATCTCGGAACCGCTCCTCGACGGCATCGAGGCCCTCGGGCATGCAGGCGCCTTCGATGAGCTCCTCCGCAGCCATCGCATGAAATGGAGCCATCTCTGGGACCGCTGCGATATCCGGATCGCGGACAGCGACCGCACCCAGATGATCCTGAGGCTGCATATCTTCCACCTCCTCCAGACCGTCTCCCGGAACTCGATCGACCTCGACATCGGCGTTCCGGCGAGAGGATGGCACGGCGAGGCATACCGGGGACACATATTCTGGGACGAGCTCTTCATCTTCCCGTACCTGAACCTGAGAATACCGATCCTCACCCGCTCCCTGCTCCTGTACCGCTACCGCAGGCTCGAGAGGGCGCGTATGACAGCGCGGGAAGAGGGGTTCAGGGGCGCCCTCTTCCCGTGGCAGAGCGGCAGCAACGGCAGAGAGGAGACGCAGAAGCTCCATCTCAACCCGAAGTCGGGCCGCTGGCTTCCGGACCACACCCATCTCCAGCGCCACGTCACCGCGGCGATCGCCTACAACGTCTGGCAGTATTTCGAGGCGACCGGTGACAGGGAGTTCATGGCCACCTACGGAGCCGAGATGCTCCTCGGGATAGCCCGGCTGCTGTCGAGCATCGCCGTCTACAACGGGGAGCTGGACCGCTACGAGATGCCCGGCGTGATCGGCCCCGACGAATACCACGAGCGGTACCCTGACTCCGAGAGCCCGGGGATCGACAACAACGCCTATACCAACATCATGACCGTCTGGGTGCTCCGCACCGCGATCAAGGCCCTCGGGATGCTCCAGGCCAAGAGGCGGAGCGACCTGCGGGAGAGCATCGGCCTGGACAACGCCGAGATCGAGCTCTGGCAGGACATAGCCCGCAAGATGCGCGTCGTCTTTCACGGGGACGGCATCATAAGCCAGTTCGAGGGATACGACCGGCTGCAGGAGTTCGATTGGGAGGGCTACCGCAGGAAATACGGGAACATACAGCGCCTCGACCGCATCCTCGAGGCAGAGGGGGATACCACCAACCGCTACAAGGTCTCGAAGCAGGCGGACGTGCTCATGCTCTTCTATCTCTTCTCCGTAGAAGAGCTCGGGAAGCTGTTTTCGGATATGGGATACGATTTCGATCCCCGGATGGTGCCGAAGAACATCGATTACTATTTACACCGCAGCTCCAACGGCTCCACCTTGAGCAATATCGTCCATTCGTGGGTATTGGCGCGGTCGAACCGCCCCGGCTCCCTCGAGCTGTTCAACAGGGCGCTCGAAAGCGACCTCTCCGACATCCAGGGAGGCACCACCCACGAAGGCATCCACCTCGGCGCCCTGGCAGGCACCGTCGATATCCTGCAGCGGTGCTATACGGGGCTCGAGTTCTGCGACGACGTGCTCTTGTTCAACCCGAGGATCCCGGAAGGCCTGAACAGGCTCTCGATGAGCATCAAGTACCGGGGGAACTGGCTCGATGTCGTCACCACGCCGGAGTCGATGGTCATCTCCTCGAGCAGAGGCGAGATGGAGACGGCGAAGATAGGGTTCCGCGGCGAGGTGTACGAGCTGAAGCCGGGCGAGGCCCTCACCTTCCCCCTGCAGCCCTCGGCCGTTCCTTCCCTCTGAAGCCCCGACCGTCTCGCCGGGTCGCCCGCGAACCGATACCTTGCTATAATTTAAGTGAAGGAGTCGGAAGCCGGAACGAGGGCTGTGCATTCTGGATTCCGACTCCTGGCTCCTGAATTCTGCCTCAAGAGGAGACCATGCGTTCGCCATCTGTTCCGATAGGCCGCAAGCGATGGGCCATTCCGGAGGGTTATATCCCCGGCTGGAGCCACGGCCCCGAGCCGCAGTTCACCAGCCATGAGACCGTATGCCTGCTCAATGCGGGCAATGACGACGCTCAT
Organism: Nitrospirota bacterium; assembly: GCA_040752355.1. Classification (NCBI taxonomy): domain Bacteria; kingdom Pseudomonadati; phylum Nitrospirota; species Nitrospirota bacterium. The sequence continues at coordinate 49,926 of JBFMHE010000004.1, forward strand.
GTGGAGATCACGATTTTCTACACCGATCGCGAGCCTGCCGGCCCCTATCGTGTTACGGTCCCGGCGCGCCGCACGCAGCATCTGCGCTTCAACAATCTCAGCGACCCCGAGCCTATTCCCCGCGACACCGACTTCGCCAGCGTCATCGAATCCGATGTGCCTATCGTCGTACAGCATACGCGGCTCGATTCGCGCCAGTCCGAGAACGCGCTGCTCTCCACCATTGCGTGGGCCGAGTGAAGCGCCTCCCGGCCGGCGTCCTGAAGGCGTTCGCGGTACGGTTCGGGGGGATGCTCTGGATAGCGGCGCGGGCGATCTTCGACGAGCAGCTCATGCTGAGGACCATGAGCCTCGTCTATACCACGCTCCTCTCGCTCATTCCCCTGCTGGCGGTAAGCTTCTCCCTGGTCAAGGCCTTCGGCGTCCATACCAGGATGGAGGGCGTCATCGCGAACGCCCTGGCGCCGATAGGGCCCGCAGGAGAGGACCTCGCACGGCGGGTGATCACGACCGTCGAGGAGGTCGACCTCGGCGTCCTCGGCGCCGTAGGCTTCATTTTCCTGCTCTACAAGGCGCTCTTTCTTATATACAAGATCGAGCGGGCCCTCAACCATATCTGGCAGGTGGAGAGCACGAGGAGGATGCTGCGCCGGTTCGGCGACTACACCATCGTGCTGCTCGTCGGACCGGTTCTCCTCCTTACGGCAGCCGGCATCACCTTCTCGTTGATGAGCACGACCCTCGTACAGCGGCTGCTCTCGATACGGCTGCTCGGCCCGCTGGTCGATGCAGCCGGCGCGCTGGTACCCTACGGCATCGTCGTCGCGGTATTCACCTTCATCTACATGTTCCTGCCGGATACGAAGGTGCGCTTCGGCTCTGCGCTCATAGGCGGCATACTGGCAGGGATCGGCTGGGAGGCTGCGGGCTGGATATTCGCGACCTTCACCATATCCTCGGCCGAATATTCGGCCGTCTACTCGGGGTTCGCCATCCCCATACTCTTTCTCATGTGGCTGTATATGAGCTGGTTCATTCTTCTCATCGGTGCGCGGATCGCTTTTTATCATCAGAATTTCTGGCAGAATTTCCGGCAGAACTTCGGGCAGGATTTCCTCCGGCATCCCCGGCTCGTTGCAGCGCCGCAGGATACTCTCTCCCGGTGCAGGGCAACGGAGCGGCTCTCGCTTTCGGTCATGTTCTTCATCGGCGAACAGTTTTATCATAAGAAGACGCCGTGGAGGCTCGATGCCCTCGCCAAGCGGCTCGAGGTGCCGGCCGGCAGCGTCCAGGAGGTGCTCGGGCGTCTCGAAAGGAAGGGCATTATCGCCGCGACCCGCGATAAACCGCCGGCCTATCTCCCGGCGCGGGCGATCGAGACCATAACGCTGCAGGAGATACTCGAAGCGGAAGAACCGGGTACAGGGGACGGATACGGCGGAGCCGCCTCCGCCCCTCACGAGGTCGACGTCCTCCTCGACCGTATCGACCATGCCCGGGCCCGCTCCCTGGAAGACCGAACGCTCCGGGACCTCGTCCTCGCGGGCACGGAAGAGAAGCAGGGCGAGACGATACCCGGGTGACGCCCTGTACCGCCGCTCTCCCCCCTCCTCAGAAGTACGACTGCAGCGCCCCCCTGCGCCGTATATCGAGAGTGGCGCAGTGAAAGGCGCCGCCGAAGGGCCGGTAGTTGTTGAACGCGCAGGGGATAGGCGTAAACCCCCACTCCTTGAGCGCCTTGATGAGAGATGTTTGGGAGCTGTCCACGACCACCCGCTTCTCGTCGAGCATCAGCACATTGATGCTCGTCCACTCGCTCACTGCCGACGAGGCCTTCGCGATGAGCCCTTTGACAGGGTCGGGCCGGGGCGCGATCAGGATATCCCAGGACTTCAGGACCGGCGGGAGCCGGGTGACGTCGATGTACTCGGGATTCACCAGCGCCTTGCCCGGCGCCAGCGGCAGGAACGACGAATCGATATGCATCGGTTGGCGGCAGCGGCTCTCGATCTCGTGTATCCGGTAGGGTTCGCCGAGGTGCCGGCGCAGCCATTCGATGCCGAGGAGGTTGGTGACGTTGCTTCTCGTCACGAAGATATCTCTCCCGCAGCGCACGAAGTCCGCGGCATCGAAGACCGGCTCATTCCCGTTGATGATGTAGCGCAGAGGCTCTCCTTTTTTAGGGAGCCTGAAGTTATAGTCGTAAAGGTCGTCGGTCAGCTCGGGTCTCGGGGCTGCCGTCCACCTCGCCCCTTTTATAAAGTACTCCTTGAAGAGGCTGCGGTAGGCATAGGACTCGAAATACCGTGAGCGCCAGCACGAGGGGGTCTCGATGATCTCGCTGCCGACCACCAGGAACGTATCGCGCGGACATGCCACACAGAAGCCCCTGGCCGACCAGTGCGGCGTTTTGAATTCCGCATGGAAATCGAGAGCGTCAGGCCGCCGCACGACGACCCCCTCGGCTTCGAGGAGGTGAATGAACCCGTCGAGCTCTTTCTGCGCACGCTTCACCAGTGATTTCGGGTACCTGCGTCCCGCAGCGAGGCGGTAGAGCTTTTTCGTCAGCGGCGGGATGCTGAACGTTACGCACACATGCGCAGGAGGGATGGTCGCCCCCTCCAGCCTCCCGACGACGATCTCCTCGAGCGGGTCCCACTCGTTGTGCGAATTGACGGGACAAGCGGTATGCGCCTGGCTCATGGCTCCCCCTTACCCCCGCCGGCCGGGAAGTGCCGAAAAGTAGCAGGGCTCTTCGGAACCGTCTCGAGGCCGGACGCGGTTATTATCATTGCGGTGCCCTTCTGTTATCACATATTCTTTCTTCTCGCTCGTGACATCTTTTCACCTTTTTATTGAGTCCGGAACAGGAGACGGTAGAAATAGAACCCGGAAAAGAAGGCGTAAAACAAAATGGCGGCGACAGTGGCTGCGGTCCAGAGCGGTCCGGGCCCGAATTCAGCGGGCAGCCTGCGGCTGTTCAGGTAGAGCGTGAGGGTTATGACAACGGGAAGGTGTGCGGCGGAGATGATGCCCCCTATGGAAAGGATGCCGACCGGATCGCGGAGCATGAGGAAGACGGCTATAGGAAGAGCGGTCAGCACCACGATGATGTACCCGTTCTTGATGAGGAGGCGGCTGCCTGCCGGGCTGCGGGGCGGACCGCCCTCTTCGGGGCTGCCGCGTCGCGCGAGCATGAGCGTGGCGTCGGCATACATGCGGCCCCAGCCGTCCTGGTTGGCGAGGATCGATCCCCAGAGGGCTACGAATATCCCGATTATGAGAATCCACTCACCGGCCGGTCCCCATACCCCGGACAGCAGCCGCACGATGTCTTCGGCCACACGGATGCCCTGCGGTATGATGTCCAGGGGGCCGAACAGCTCGGCGCCGAGGGTGAGGAAGGAGAGGTTGACGAGCGTCGCCCCGATCACACCGATCGCCGCCGCGTTCCCCATGATCGCGAGCCAGGAGCGGAGCGCGGAGCTTCCGCCGGCCCCGGCGCTGCTGCCGGACGGAAGCTCTTCCTCTCCGGGCCTCTCCTCTTCGAAGACCGCTCCCCCATAACCGCGTGCGGCTACCCAGTATGAGTACCACATCATCCCGGCGGCCCCGGCCAGGAGGAAGCCGATCCAGGGGAGCACGAAGTAGGCGTCGAAATCCTGGGGCAGGACCGGTACCAGGCCGCGTGAATAGACACGCCAGCCGGGAAAAACCGCGACCGCAGTAGCGAAGGTGGAAAGGATGAGAATAACGGCCATTACGGTAGTCACCTTTTCGAGATAGGTATACCTGCCGCTGATCACCAGCACAGCCGAGATGAGGATAATCCCGATCGAGAAGAAGGCCTGTTCTCCGGGCACTACAATCGCCAGGGCGCTGCCGACGAGAGCGGCTATCCCGGCAACGACCACCACCCCGCTCGCGAGTCCCGGCAGGAAGATGAGCCACACAGCCCAGCCCCGCGGTCCCGGAATGCTGTAGTAGCCGTCGAGGATGGTCCTGCCCGACACGACGGTGTAGCGGCCGATCTCGCGGATAATGACCCAGGTCAGGAAGGCCACGAGGAAGGCGGCCCAGAGGAGCGCATAACCGTAACGGGAGCCGACGCGCGGGGTAAAAAGGACCGAGCCCGAGCCGACCGAAGAGACCATCCAGAGGAGCCCGGGACCGTACCATTTGAGGCGGTCCCCTCCCTTGGGCACAGCGGCTACTTTCTCCCGTCGCTGCACGCGCTCGCCTCCCGGCATAGTAGCGCCCATGATCGGAGATATCCCTCTTTCCACCGCCTCAGTCGACCGGAAAGGCCATGACACCCATGAGGGCGTTCTCGGCCCTGCTCGTATCGCGGCGGTTGAACTGGACGACGATGGCGACATCAGAATCGACGATGCAGGCATAGTCGGTATCGAGCGGCATCGCCTCGGGGGCGATCAGGTCGTTGAACCGTACGTGCCTGGTCCGTTTGGCGGGCACGGTTATCCGGTACGGTCCGACAGGATCGCGGCTCTCGTAAAAGACGGTGATCTCCACCTTCGCATCCTGGTACCCCGCGTTCAGGATGCAGAGCTCTTCATTGCTGGTGAAGTCGGGCTCCGGTCCGGTGCTGTTCAGGGGAATGCGCCCCCCGGGTATGGCCCAGGTCGTTCTTCCTATGATCTTCATCTTTGCCTCCGCCTCCGTCGGCTCAGGCATGCAGCGGTGCGGTCCGTCCGCACCCGAGGAGCTCGCTCAGGTAGGGGTTCAGGAATACCCCTTCGGGGTCCATCCGCTGCCGGAGCTCCAGGAACCGGTCCCACATCGGATAGAGCGGTCTCAGGTCTCCGGCTTTCAGGTAATGCTTCTTTCCCCAGTGGGGCCGGCCTCCGTAGTCCCGGAATATATGCTCGATATCCCTGAAGTACTCATCGTAAGGGAGCGTATTGTTCTGGTGCAGGGAAATCGTGACCGAGTCGCGGCTGTGCGCGCCGCTCAGGTACGCATTGTCGGCAGCGATCGTTCGATAGAGCACCCGCCAGCCGACGCTCTTTCGATGCCGCGCTTTCACCCTCTTGCGCACCTCCCTGAAGCATCGGGGCCCTGCCTCGGCCGGAAAGAAGAACTCGATCTCGTCAAACCTGAGCTCGCGCTGCCGTGGTATGACCTCGCCGCTCCAGCCCGACATCTCCTTCACGCACCTGGCATAAGGTATCGTCGTCTTCTGATCCTCTTCGGGGAAATTGAGCGTCCTGAGCTTGGCCTCGTCGCTCCGGGGATACCAATAGAAGTCGAAGTTCCTGTTTTCCTCGATGAGCCGGTCCAGGTCCGCCAGACAGTCTTCGATATGGGCGCACCACTCCCTGCGGTGGAGACGGAACGCGGGCACGAGGCGGAGCCTGAGCGCGGTGAAGATACCGAGCGCGCCGAGAGCGACCCGCGCGGCGAGAACAAATTCGGAATCTCTTTCCATTGGGAACTCGACGATCTCGCCCCTGCCGTTTACCAGGCGGCCGCCGATGAGATGATGAGAGAGGATATGGAACCGCCTCCCCGTACCGTGGGTGCCGGTGCCGATAGCGCCGACAAGGGACTGCAGGTCCACGTCCCCGAGGTTCTCCAGCGCCAGGCCGAGATCGAGAAACGCCCGGTTCGCCTCTCTGAGCATCATCCCGGACTTTACCGTCACCTCCCGGGCTCCGGGGTCGTGGTGCTCGACTCCTCTGAACCTCTCCATGGAGACGAGAATATCCTCGGTTTGCACCAGCGGAGAGGAGGAGTGGCCTGCGCCCGCTGCACGCACGGTGCGCCCGTCGGATGCAGCCCTGCACACGAGCTGCGCGAGCTCTTCCTCGTCCGAGGGGGTCTCGGTGCTGCCGGGCGTAAACCTCAGACTGCCGGACCAGTTCGTCCACTCCTGCTGCATAGATCGACTCCCCTCCTCTTTCATGGTCTGCCGATGGCCTCTCTATGATCTGGCGTGCCGATAGGCGCATGCTCCGGGATCTCCTTGCCCTCGGCATAGGCGAGATAGAGGGCGCTGTTGATCATCCCGATATGCGTGAATGCCTGGGGGAAATTGCCGAGGAACTCCCCGGTGTGCGCATCGAGCTGTTCCGGCAGGAGCCCGACGTGATTCACATGACGAAGCATCGTCTCGAAAATGCTCCGTGCTTCGTCGAGGCGATTCGAGAGCGCCAGGACATCGACCATCCAGAAGGTGCAGAGCCCGAACGCCCCTTCCTCCCCGGGGAGCCCGTCGTCGAAGCGGTAACGGTAAACCAGCCCGTTCTCGGTGAGCTGTTCGAGAGTGCGGTCGATAGTGCCTTGGACACGCGGATCATCGATAGGGAGGAACTCCATCAGGGGGATGCGGAGATTGGCTGCGTCGAGCTCGTCGGAATCGAAGGCGAGCACAAAGGCGCCCCGTTCACGATTGTAGCCGTGCTCGAGGATCTGTTCGCGGATTTCGGCTCTTGTGCGCCTCCACTGCTCGACATCCCCGGGAAACCCGAACTGCTCCGAGAGGTGGACCGCACGGTCGAGCGCCACCCATGCCATCACCTTGGAATAGGTGAAGTGGCGCGGCTCTCCGCGCACCTCCCAGATGCCGTAGTCGGGCTTATCCCATACTGCCTGGACGTGGTCCGCCACTGTGCGGAGGAACGCCGTGATCTTATCATCGAACCGCCCTCCCCGCCTGGCCCATTCATACCCCGTGTTGAGGAGCTCCCCGTAGGTTTCGAGCTGGAACTGCTTCGCGGCCCCGTTCCCGATATTCACCGGCCGCGAACCGCGGTACCCTTCGAAATGGGAAAGCTCCTGCTCCTCCAGCTCGGATTCGCCGTGGAGCCCGTACATGATCTGCAGGTGTAATCCATCGGTGGAGCCTCCTGCCGAGACGCGCTCCATCCATTCGAGGAGCCCAACCGCCTCCCGTGCATGCCCCATCGCGACGAGAGCCTGAACGGTCATCGAGGAGTCCCTGATCCAGGTATAGCGATAGTCCCAGTTCCTCACTCCGCCGATCGCCTCGGGAAGCGAGGTGGTGGGAGCTGCAGCGATCGCCCCGGTATCGGCATGCGACATCATCTTGAGGACGAGCTCGGACCGTATCAGAAGCGGAAGCCACTTTCCCGCCCATGCCTCGAAGTGTGCGGCCGCTTCATGGTGGGCCCACTCATGCCAGATATCCACCGTGCGCCGCATCTTCTCCATCGAATCGTTCACATCGTGCGATACGTCCTCCGTGCCCCAGCGCATGACCAGGACCATACGCTCTCCCTTTTCCATCCTTATGCGCGCACGAAGCACGGGACCTGATTCCTCGTCCGTGATAACCGCATCGCCGATGCCGCCGAGAGAGAGTCTGTCCCCGCCTCCCGTCGCCAGCCACCCTCCGTCGGTCCGCTCCATACGGGTCGCGGCGCGGCCGTAGTCGAACCGGGGCGACCATTCGACAGCAAGCTCCACCGTGCCCTCTTCGCAGGTGGCGATCCGGTGGATTTCGGGAGGGGCCTCCGATTTTCCGCAGCCGTGAATGTCGCCCGAAAGCGGCATTACATCGGTCACCGTGATTATGCCCTCGTCGGTCCTGAACCTGGTTTCGAGCACATTGCTGTCCCTGATATAGCGCGGCTCCCCCCTGCACTGCCCCGAAGCCGCTACCCGGAAATGCCCGCCCCGTGCTGCATCCAGCAGTGCGGCAAAGACGCTCGGCCGGTCCATGTGGGGAAAACAGCACCAGTCTATAGAGCCGTCGAGACCAATCAGCGCCACGGAACGCAGGTTCCCGATAGCGGCATAGGCGGAGATCGGTTGGTAACGATGATCGCCGGTCATGCGAGGTCTCCTGATCGCAAAGCACCCTTCGACGCCATTACGGCGGCACGGGATGAAAGAATATTGCTGCGGGAGGGAATATCCTTACGCCGTTGCACCCGATCCGGAAAGGGCCGGGAGCACGTGCGTGCCGAACTCCTCGATAAAGCGCTCCTGATCTCTATTAACATTGTGGACGTAAAGGTGATCGAAGCCGAGATCGAGATACTCCTGCAGCCACTCCCTATGCCTGCTTATGTCAGAAGAGATCTGCACATGCCCGTGCATGTCTTCGGGGGTGACGAACTGCGCGGCGGCATCCATTATCTCGGGAGAGCGGAGCTCGGTATGCGCCGCGCTGTCGAGAATCGTGCTCCTCCACTGGTCCCATGCCCCGTGCAGCGCCTCCTCCTCGGTGGCAGCATAGGATATCTGCATCTGGAGGAACATCGGCTTCCCCTCGCCGCCGCCGTTGCGGAACGCTTCGATGACCTTGTTGAGCTCGTCCCCGGGCTTCGATACGGTGATCAAGCCGTCCGCCCACCCGCCGACCCACGCCGCTGTTTCAGGAGTGATGGCCGCGCCGATAAGGAGCGGCGGGTTCGGGGGCCGGGTATAGAGTTTCGCCTCCTCGACCGCAACGAGGCCGTAGTGCGTCACGGTCTCGCCCGCCCAGAGGGCGCGCATGATCCCTGCGCACTCGAGCAGCCGCTCGTTCCGTTCCGCTTTCGGCGGCCAGCGGTCCCCGGTGATCGCCTCGTTGAGCAGCTGGCCGCTGCCTATCGCGACCCAGAAGCGGTCGGGGAACATCTCGGCGAGCGTCGCCGCGGCCTGCGCGATGATCGCAGGATGATACCGCTGGCCCGGTGCGCAGACCACGCCGAAAGGGAGCGACGTCGCCTGCAACGCCGCCCCCAGCCACGACCAGGCGAAGCCGCTCTCGCCCTGCCGGGGATTCCAGGGATAGAAATGGTCGGAGCACATCGCCGCAGCAAACCCGGCAGCCTCAGCCATCCTGGCCAGCTCGAGCAGCCTGCCTGGTTTGAACTGCTCATGAGAGGCGTGGAAGCCTATCTTCACCCCGCTCATCTCTTTAGAGGTCCTTAAAGCCGCTCAAGGATTCCTTGCAGGACCGCTTTCTCGCTCTTCAGCGGCTCTCGTCCCGACTCCGTATCGGCTATCACGAGTCTGAGCTCCGAAAGATACGAGCTCAGCGCCTTCTTCAGCGTATTCCTCTCCTCCTCGCTCAGCTCCAGGCTCGTCTTCGCTTCGATTGCCATGGTCCGGACCTCCTTTCGGGGAGTAGGCGGGTTACCGTCTCTGCAGATTGGCCTCGATCCTGCGGCTTATCGACCGTGAAACCTCCTCGCTGCCGTACGTGCCGACTTTAATCGCGACCGCCGTGATGTCCGGCTTCTTCGCCTGCATATCGATGGCGACCAGGGTGCCGTCAGGCATCCTCGCATCAAGGATGCCGCCGGTCGCATCTTTGCGTGCCGCGGTGACGGTCGCATTGAAGTCCCGCAACGCCTCCCGTGCCGCATCGTGGGTTCTGAACACCGTATTGGGGTACGTCGCCTGGAGCGCCCCCCCGGAATAGGTCGCCGCAGACTCTCCATAGGGTGGCTCATATCCCCTTGTGCCCATCATGGCGCATCCCTGCACCTGCAGGGCGATCAGGAAGAGAATGGTTGCCGCTCTTTTCGTCGTCCTCATATGCCGACACCTCCTCTGTGCGGAATAGCTTTGTGTGGCGGTTACCGGAAACGAGAGCATCCCGGATCGATGCTCGCTGCTGCGGCAGCGGTATTGTTCGGAAAGAGAGTTGATGAGCCTGCTCTGCCACGCAGGGCGCTGTATCTATCTAAACGGTAGCATGCGAAGGGAGGCGTGTCAAACAACAGCGCCGTCGGCAGACAGGGAGGAATACACTTATCCTGAGCCGCTCTAAGGGTTCCAGAGATACAGGAACCGGACCCCGGCGGAAGACAACAATTCTTCCGCGTTGATCGAGACGAGGTTGATCACCTGCGGGCCGGGCACGGGCATTCCCGAGTAGATGGTCGAGGCGAAGTCTCCCGGCCTGGTGTACATGACGACCCTCGCCTGCTCGATCTTCAGCGCCTTCTTCATCGCTTCGATCGTTTCGTCCAGGTATGCCGTCTCATCGATCAGGCCTGCTGCCCGGGCCTGGCCCGCGGTCATGATGCGGCCGTCGGCAAGGGCGCGGATCTCCTGCTCGGAGAGCTGCTTCTGCCTGCTCGCGTGGACCACTGCGATAAACCGCGCGAAGAGCCCGTCGATGATGCCCTGAAGCATCTTCTGCTCCTCGGGGGAGCTGGGGCGGAAGGGAGACCAGAAGTCCTTCTTCGGACCCGACGTATACGTCTCGCTGACAACCCCGATCTTCGAAAAGAGGCCGTCGGCGTTGAGCTTCATCGCGAGCACTCCTATGCTGCCGGTGACCGACGCCGGACTGGCGATGATACGGTCGGCGGCAGCTGCCACATAATACCCTCCCGAAGCGCCGACCTCCATTATGTATGCGTATACGGGCACCTTCCGCTTCTCCTTGAAGCGCACGAGATCGTGATAGATCGTATCGCTTGCGGCAACGCTGCCGCCGGGTGAATTGATCCTCACGATCACCCCTGCGACCGCCGCATCGCCCTCCGCCTTGCGGAGCGCCTCTCTGAAGAAGGCGACGGCCGAGGGCTTCGTCCTCAGCAGGCCCTCGGACTTCTCCTTGAACGATATCATGCCGTCCAGGTCGAGCAGCAGCAGCTTGGGTCTCCCCTCTCCCTCGATCAGCTCCTCCTCGAGCTGCTTTGCAGCAGGGGTGAGGGTGACGTTGACAAAAGCGCATCCAGAAAGGATAGAGAGGATAAGGACCAGCGGCAGTATCGTTCTTTTCATTCCAGGCTCCTTGCAGACAGATATGGGCGCAGGCGCTTGCCTATTAACCTATTACCAGAAAACAGGCCCCTTGTCCACCACAAAACGGCCTGCGCCTCCGGTGCAGCCCTTGCAGGGGAGGCGCTGCCCCTGCGCGCTCCTCCCTAACGTTTCTGCACCTTTCGCCCGTCTTCGGTTATCATATGAGTAGCAATGCACAACCACCAGCGCTTCTCGGCACTTTATGCCAGGGACTTCAGGCTCTTCTGGTTCGGCCAGATCATCTCCCTCTCGGGGACCTGGATGCACTCGGTCGCGCAGAGCTGGCTCGTCTACTCCCTGACGAAGTCGCCGCTCTCCCTCGGCATCATAGCCTCCCTGTCTTCGCTGCCGATACTCATCCTCACGCTCTTCGGGGGAATGGTCGCTGACCGGTATCCGAAACGCAATATCCTCATTGTCACCCAGGTGCTCTCCGTCCTTCCCGCCCTGGCCCTCGGCATTCTCACCGACACCGATACGATCACGATATGGCAGGTGGGCATCATCGCCTTCTTCCTCGGCACGGTCAATGCCTTCGACGTTCCTGCGCGGCAGGCATTCCTCGCCGAAGTAGTCAACAAGGGGGACATCACCAATGCCATAGCCCTCAACTCCGCCGCCTTCAACGGCGCCCGGGTCATCGGGCCGGTGATAGCCGGGTTCCTGATCGCCCGTTTCGGGCTCCCCGCCTGTTTCTATCTCAACGCCCTCAGCTTCGTCGCGGTCATCGTCGCGCTCTCGAAGATACAGGCGCGCGGTGTCGTCACGGCGCGCTCCGCCGGGTTCTTTTCCGATATCGCCGCGGGCGGGCGCTTCGTCATGAAGGAGCGCGCCATACTCTACATCATGGCGCTCATCGGGCTCTTCAGCCTCTTCGGCATTCCGTACATTACGCTCCTGCCGGTGCTCGCCGCCGAGATCCTCCATGTCGGAGCAAAGGGCCTCAGCCTTCTCGTCGCCGCCGCAGGAGCGGGCTCGCTCTGCGCAGCGCTCATCATCGCCTTCAAGGGGGAGGTGGAGCGCAAGGATATCTACATCCCCCTCTCGGGGCTCGTCTTTTCGGTGGCGATTCTCGGCATCTCCTTTTCGCGGAGCTTCCACCTCTCGCTCTTTTTCATCTTCCTCGCCGGCTGGGGGGTGGTCAGCTACCTGGCGACGAGCAACAGCTACATACAGAACATGGTGCCCGATGCGCTCAGGGGCAGGGTCATGAGCCTCTACATCCTCGTCTTTCTCGGCCTCGCGCCCGTGGGCAACTCGGTCATCGGTGTCACGGCCGACCTCCTGGGGACCATCGCCTCGCTGAAGATGTTTGCCGCAATCTGCATCGGCGGTAGTATACTATTCGCAGCGGTCTTCAGAAGGGCCGCGGCCCCCGGCGCGGTGCTGCCCGGGGAATCGGGGTAGCTCCAAGGAGAGGCGATGCGATTACTGGCGATAGAGACGGCGACAGCGGTGGGCGGCGTGGCGATCATGGAAGATGACCTGCTCATCGCCGAGTCGAGAGCCAACGTGAAGGTGACCCACTCCGAGCGCCTCCTGACCGAGATCGACCATGCGCTCACAAGCTCCCGCCTCACCATCGACGCTATCGATGTCTTCGCCCTTTCCACAGGCCCCGGGTCGTTCACCGGGCTCAGGGTCGGTCTCAGCACGCTCAAAGGGCTCGCCTACGCCACCGCCAAGAAGGTGGTCGCGGTCCCGACGCTCGAGGCGTTCGCCTCGGCTATCACCTTCACCCCGCATATGATCTGTCCGCTCCTCGACGCCCGGCGGCGGGAGGTCTATGCAGGGGTGTTCGCCTGGGAGGGAGACGGGCTCGTCCGCATACTGCCCGAGCAGGCCGTGAAGCTCGAGACCCTGCTCGCCCGCCTCCACGAGCCGGTGGTCTTCCTCGGCGAGGGGGCTGCGCTGTACCGGAAGACCATAGAAGAGATCATGGGAGAGCGGGCGCTCTTCGCCCGGCCGCGCGACATGGCGCCGTCGCCCGCGACCGTGGCAGCGCTCGGGATGCAGCGCGCCCGGAGCGGCGCCTTCGAAGACCCCGTTCGCCTCACGCCGCTCTATCTCAGGAAATCCGAAGCAGAGCTCAAATCACCCTCGTAACTGCCGGCAGCGAGGCCGCGATGAGACCGATCCGTATCCGCGAGATGTCACCCGACGATATACCCGAGATCATGCGCATCGAGCTCGAAGCCTTCACAACGCCCTGGACAGAAACGTCATTCAAGACCGAGCTCTACAGCAGGTTCTCCCTGACCAGGGTCGCGGTGCTCGACGGCGCAATCATCGGCTATATCTGCGTGCGCCAGATCGCCGATGAATGCCACCTGATGGACCTGGCGGTCCACCCCGGCCATCGGCAGCAGGGAGTGGCGACGCTGCTCCTCGAGGATATTCTGCAGGACATCTCGGCGTCGGAGTGCCGCTTCCTTTATCTCGAGGTGAGGATGTCGAACCAGGCGGCCAAGAGACTCTACGAAAAATTCGGCTTCAGGGTCGTGGGCATACGGAAAAACTACTATATCAACCCCTCGGAAAACGCGCTCGTCATGATGCGGGAGCTGAAGCAGGAGGACACGCCGGCATAACGCGGACAGCACATCACAAGCTCGAAAACCCAGGCGCCAAACGAGAGATGCCCTCTCGATAACCGCCATTCCCCTTGTTCAGGGGTTGGTGCTCAGGATTTCGGACTTGCCGTCAGCTGCGTGCACGTTACCTTGTCGAGTTTCAGAAAACGCATGCAGCCGTTGCAGGAGATGCAGTCCGCCTTTTCCTTGCCTGCCCTGAATCTCTCCGGCAGGTCGGGCTCGCGGATGAGGGGGCGCGAGAGCGAGACGAGATCGGCATCCCCGCTGCCGAGGACCTCTTCCATCACGCTCCTCGAACGGAGACCGCCGACGAGCATGACCGGCACAGCCACCCGTTCCTTGAAGCGGCGCGCCAGGGTCCTGAAGTATGCCTCCTGTCCGGGGGCGAGGATGCCTGTCTGCACGGTCCTGCCCCCCGACTCGTACATGCCGCCGCTCACCTCGATGGCGGCAACGCCGAGGTCTTCGAGCCGCAATGCGGTCCTGAGGCTCTCTGCGGGGCCGAGCCCTCCCTCGACGAAATCGTCGGCATTCATTTTTATCATCAGGGGATAGGCTGCCCCCGTTTCCTTGCGCATCGCCTTGACGACCTCTTCGAGGAAATGGAACCGCCGCTCCTCGTCGCCTCCCCAATAATCCGTTCTCCGGTTGGTGTGGGGAGAAAGGAACTCGTTCACGAGATAGCCGTGCGCCGCGTGCACCTGGACGCCGTCGAACCCCGCATACTGCGCCCTGCCCGCAGCCTCGCCAAAGGCCTCGACGATCTCCCATATCTCCTCGTTCGTCATCTCCCGCGGCATCACCCTGGTGGAGGGGTCGTAGACTCCCGACGGCGCTATCGGCTGCATGCCGCCGAGGAACGACGGGAGGCACTGCCTGCCGCCGTGCACCAGCTGGAGAACGATCTTTCCGTCGCGGCGGTGCACGGTATCGACGAGCCGCCTGAGCTTATCGATATAAAAGTCGTTATGGATGCAGAGCATCTGCGGCACCGAACGGCCCGAGACATGGACGAGGGCATTGCCGGTGATGATCAGCCCGACGCCTCCCAGGGCGAGCTCCTCATAGAACGCGATCAGTTCGTCGGTGACAAAGCCGTCCACATCCGCACGCTTCTCGTACGTTGCGGAACGGACCATCCGGTTCCCGAGCTGCATCCGGGCGAGAGAAAAAGGTTCGAAGAGCATCAGCTCCTCCTTGCGGCGTTCTTCATACGGACCGCCATGGTGATCGCCTCGATCATGCTCGAAGGCCCGGCTACGCCTTTCCAGGCGATATCGTAGGCGGTGCCGTGGTCCGGAGAGGTCCGCACCAGGGGAAGCCCGACGGTCACATTGACCCCGGTATCGAAGGCGATCATTTTAAGGGGGACCAGCCCCTGATCATGGTACATGCAGACGACGATATCGAACTCGCCTTTGTAGGCCTTATGAAAGAGGGCGTCGGCCGGGTACGGACCGGAAGCGGAGATGCCGCGGAGCTGCGCCTCCTTGACAGCGGGGAGTATCTCCATAATATCTTCGCTGCCGAAGATGCCCGCCTCCCCTGCGTGGGGGTTCAGCGCGGCAACGGCGATGCGCGGCTGCTCGATACCGAGCATGCTGCAGGCGCGCTCGGCAAGGCCGATAGTCTTGAGCACGCGCTCTTTGGTAACCAGATCGGGAACCTGCCTGATCGCTGCATGGATGGTGACGAGGATGACACGCAGAGGCCCGCCCGCGAGCATCATGGCAAAGTCCCTTGTCCCTGTCAGCTCTGCAAGAAGCTCCGTATGCCCCGGCCATGGATAGCCCGCGAGCTTCAGCGCCTCCTTCGAGATCGGGGCGGTAACCATGGCGTCGGCGCGCCTCTCCATGACCAGCTCTACCGCTTTCTTTACATAGGCGACGGCAGCGCTGCCCCCGAGAGCGGTGGGCCTGCCTTTTTCGAAACCGCCGGTTACAGCGCCGCACTCCACCAGCTCGAAGGCGGACGGATCGATCGAAAGGTTCAGTGCAGATGCGGCTTCAGCGAGCACCGCGCGGTCGCCGATGACGACGGGTGTGCACTGCCCGGCAACCTCCCGGGAGAGGAGAGACTTCAGGACGATCTCGGGGCCGATCCCCGCAGGGTCGCCTATGGTAATCGCTACTCTTCTCGGCGTATTCATACCTACTGCCGGATGACGTTCACCCCTTCGGGAGGAGAGAACTCGAAGACCTTATCGCCGACGCCCGTATTGGTCCTCACGTTCTTCAGCTGGATCTCGATCCTGTTGCCCAGCGTATCGGTGACGAACAGCGCCGCTATCGGGAACCCGCTCGGGGCGGTCTCGAGCTCCACTGCCGCGATGTTTCCCATGGGGCGCTTCGGCTTCAGGTGAAGCCGGCCGCTCCGCATCGAGATGTCGAACTCCTTCCGGATATCGCCGAAGCCGCTCAGCAGGGCGATGGGCGCCTGCCCGTAGGTCGCCCGGTCGAACTGCGACCTGAAGGCCTGTTTCTCCTTTTTTTGATAGATAATGATATCGTCCCCGGTGATGTAGACCACCTGCGGTCTGTCGCCCTTGAACTCCCACTTCACCTTCGGGGGCTTTATGAAAAACTGGCCGTTGTAGGTATCGGTCCTCTTGAGGTCCTTGATGAAGCTCCTCTGGACAAAGGCGCCCTGTATATCCTTGATCCCCTCGTATGCCTTCTGTATCCGGGCCACCTCCTCATCGGCAGCAGCGGCAGAGGAAAAAGACGGGGTAACCGCTATGAGGAGAGCACCGATGATAAAAGGGAAAACAAGCGCACTGCAGACCGCGCGTGCTTTCCTTCGCCTCGCCTCTTTATTCTTTATTTTGGATGCTGATTGCTGAGTGCTGACTGCTGATAGCTGATTGCTGATTGCTCTATTCACGCTCATCTCCTCCCCAGAAAATCCCTCGGTTTTCCTGCGCCCCTCGGCGGCCCGACGAGACCGTCCTCGGCGAGCAGATCCATTATGTTCGCCGCCCTGTTGTAGCCGATCTTGAACCGCCGCTGAATGGAGGAGATCGAGACCTCCCCGGCAGCCTCGGCGAACTCTATCACCTTGTGGTACATATCGTCCCGCTCTCCGTCTTCCCCTGCTCCACGCTCCTGATCATCGGCAACGACGATGCTCTCGAACGAGGTGTAATCGGGCCTGCCCTGGGACTTCACGAATTCGGTGACTTCCCGCACCTCGGTCTCGCTCACATAGGCGCCGTGTATGCGGATGACCTTGACCCCCGGCACCATGAAGAGCATATCCCCCATGCCCAGGAGCTGCTCCGCCCCCTGCCCGTCGAGGATGGTGCGCGAATCGATCTTCGAGGTGACCTGGAACGAAATCCGCGCCGGGAAGTTCGCCTTGATCAGGCCGGTGATGACATCGACCGACGGCCGCTGGGTGGCGAGGATGAGATGGATGCCGGACGCCCGCGCCATCTGGGCGAGCCGCGCTATCGCATTCTCCACATCGCTCGGCGCGGTGAACATGAGATCCGCGAGCTCATCGATAAAGACCACGATATAGGGCAGCCGCTCCGAAGGCCCCGCCTGGCGGTTGTAGGTATCGATATTGCGCGCCCCCTTCTCCGCCAGGAGGCGATAACGGCGCTCCATCTCGAAGACCATCTTCTTCAACGCCTCGGACGCCTCTTTCGGGCTGGTGATCACCGGCGAGATCAGGTGCGGGATGTCGGCATAGACCGAAAGCTCGAGCAGCTTCGGGTCGATCATCAGCATCTTCACCTCTTCCGGCGTCGCCTTGTAGAGGAGACTGATGATCATGGCATTGACCGAGACGCTCTTCCCCGAGCCGGTCGCCCCGGCGACGAGGAGATGGGGCATCTTGGCGAGATCGGTCGAGACGGGGTTGCCGAAGATGTCCTTGCCCAATGCGAGGGTGAGCAGCGAGCTACTCCTCCGGAAGGTATCGGAACCGACGATCTCTCTGAGCGGCACCACGGCGCGGAGCCGGTTAGGCACCTCGATGCCGATGGTCGCCTTTCCCGCGATCGGGTAGACGCGGATGCTCTGCGCGCGGAGGGCGAGCGCGAGGTCGTCGGAAAGCGAAACGATCCTGTTGATCTTCACCCCGGCAGCGGGCTCGAACTCATACATGGTGACCACCGGGCCAGGGTGAGCGCCCTTTATCTTGCCGCTTACGCCGAAATCGGCGAGCTTGCGCTCCAGCCCTGCGGCGGCGGCATTGAGCTCTTCCTTTGCCGGCCCCTCGGCGCCCTCTCCCTCTTTCAAAAAATCGAGGGAGGGGAGGGCGTATCCTCCGCTGCCGCCTGCCCTGCCGCCTGCCCTGCCGCCGGCCTCGCGCTGCCCCTCGCGTACGGTCTTGTCCCCGGCCGGTCTCCTCTGCGGCGCCGGAGCGCGCACGATCTGCAGCTCATCGGCTGCAGGCTCTTTGACATCGATCAGCAGCTCGGGCAGATCGTCTCCGGGCTCCCGTGCTTCGGGAGCTCCCTGCCTCTCCCGTTTCCGGGCCGCTGCAGCGGTCAGGGAGGCGAAGGGAGAGATCGGGCTCATCAGGATGAGCGCGACCAACGCGAGGGCAATGGCCAGGAGGTAGGCGCCGACCGTCGAGATGAGCCGCTCCGAGAGGTTCGCAAGGAGCAGCCCGATGACACCTCCCGGCAGCTCGCCCTTGAGGGGGACGGCCTTTGCGGAGAGCTGCAGGAGCATGGGGAGCGACAGCAGAAGCAGCGCGGCGCCGACAAGAGGAAAGACGTTCCTCTCCTTCCCGAGAATCCTCCTGACGCCGTACGCAGCCGCAAGGACCGGCAGGAGATAGGCGCACCATCCGGCGAGCGAGAGGAGAGCGTCCGCCGTGTACGCGCCGACGATGCCGCCGTAATTATGCGTCGGCTCCGTCGTATAGGTGAGGAGAGAGCGGTCCCACCGGTCATGGCTGACGAGCGCGACCAGGAGATAAACGCTCCCGAGCAGCGCTCCTACTCCCTTTATCTCGTCCAGCCTCCGGCGGCCCGGAGACTGCCGTTCGCTTCCGGGAGAAGAAACATCGGCCCCGCTCTTGCCGTTCATCGTCACTGGCCCAGCCATACCCCTACTATTATAGCAGCAAGCAGGAATCTGTAGTAGACAAAGGCGTTCAACGGGTGTCTCCTCAGAAAGCTGAGGAGAAATTTTATGGCGAAGTATCCTGATACGAACGCCGCGGCAAACCCGGCGGCGAAGACGTCGAGAGGATACCCGTCGGGATGCTCCACCAGCTTCCGCCCTTCCAGGAGGGTGGCGCCCGCGATGATCGGTGTCGAGAGGAGGAAAGAGAAGCGCGCTGCCGACTCCCGCTTGATATTCCTGAAGAGGCCGGCGGCGATGGTGATGCCCGACCGCGAGACCCCGGGAACGAGCGCAACCGCCTGCGCACACCCGATGACGAGGGCGTCGAAGAGGGAGACCCGCTCCTTGAGCCGCCTGCCGCGCTTTTCAGCGACGAGCATGAGCACGCCGAAACCGACCAGCGAGAAGACGATGATCAGGGGGCTCCGGAAGGTCTGCTCGACGACATCGTTGAGAAGAATACCGACGACCGCGGCGGGGATGGTGGCGAGCATGATGAAGAGCAGCGTATGCCGGTCTCTCGCGAACAGCTCGATCCAGTCGCGGTAAAAGCAGACGAGCAGGGCCACCAGGGTGCCGCCGTGGAGGGCGACATCGAAGGTGAGCGTATCGATATCTCCTCCCCATCCGAAGAACCAGGGGAAGAGGATCAGGTGGGCGGTGCTGCTGATGGGGAAGAACTCGGTGATCCCCTGCACGACGCCCATAATGACGGCTTTAACTACTTCAGTATCCAAAAGCCCCCCTTTAATGAGAGTGTAAATCCGAAATACTAAGAGGGTCTAACGCAATAACGCAGCATGGAGTCGGGCGAGGCATAGTATGTGAGCGGTATCAGCAGCCCGAAGCGGAGGAAGGATTCCGGAGCGGGTCGGTACGACTCGATTCCGAGCTGGTGCCTCGGAGGACGGCTGGATGCTGTCCGAGAATGAGCGAACATACTGTGCCTCGTCCGACTCCCCCTGCTCATTCCGTTAGACCCTCTTAGTATTTCGGATTTCGCGTCAAATGTCCAGCTTGTCGTTTTCGGCGAGCGCCTTGAGATCGGCCGTGATTTCCTGGGAGAAGGGGTTGAGCTCCCAGGCCTTCTTGATGCTCTCGATCGCCTTCCGCTTCTCGCTCATCTCGAGGTAGGTCTTCCCCATCTGGTAATAGGCCCCGGCGTTGTTCCTGCTGATCTTCAGGACCCTGGCGTAGACGGCGAGGGCCTCCTGGGGATTGCCCGACTTGCGGTACGCCTCGGCGAGGCTCTGCATGATCGAGGTATCGGCGGGATTCATCTGGTGCGCCTTGAGGAGCACCTCCAGCGCCTTCTCGCTCTCGTTCTTCGAGAGGTACAGCTCGCCGAGCAGGTGTCCCGAGGTCGAGACATCGTCCCGCACGTCACCGTGCGCCTCCTGCAGCATCGTCTCCGCCTTGCCGGCATCGCCGGTCTTGTAGTAGAGCTTGCTCAGGGCGATGAGACGGTCCGCATTCGAAGGGCTGATGGCATGGGCCTGCTCGTAATACTGTATGGCGGACCCGATGTCGCCGAGGCTCTCGTAGATCTCGCCGATCGCGTTGTAGGCCTTCACGAAGAGCGGCTTCTTCGCTATCGCCTCCTTGAAATAGGCAATCGCCTGCTGGGAATCCCCTTTGGCGAGCGCCAGGTGCCCGTACTGGTAGAGGAGCGCCGCGTTGTCGGGCGCCATTTCGAGGGCCGCGGCGATCTCGCGTTCGGCACTCACGAAGTCCCTGCTCTCGAGGTGCTGCCTGAAGCCCTGCATATGGAGCTCCAGCGTCGAGGGGTTGAAACGCTTCCGCAGCACCTTCGCGATCTTGTCTTCCAGCGCTCCCATGACGAAGGGCTTGATGAGGTACTCGCTCGCGCCGCCCTCCGCAGCGCGGGCGACCGTATCCTTTCGGGCCTCTGCGGTGACGAAGATGAAGCTGATGCCGTCGTAACGGTTGTCCTCGCGGACCGTCTTGAACAGCTCGATGCCGGTCATTTCGGGCATGTTGATATCGGCGATGATGAGATCGACCTTCGATGTCTTTACGATCTCCAGCGCGCTCTTGCCGTTATCGGCGGTGACGACGTTCTTGAAGCCGAGTCTCGAGAGCATGTTCGCAACCGTGGCGCGCATGGTGGGCTCGTCATCGACGAAGAGACAGTTTATTTTAAGGTGTTCTACGGGAATACCCATCAGACAGCTTCCTCCTTGAAACGTTCATGCGTTAACGGTTCGGGCAGAGAGAAGAGGAACCGTGCGCCGCCGCCGGGCGCATCCTCAACCCAGAGCCGGCCGCCGTGGGCGCTGACCACGAGCTTGCAGAAGGTGAGCCCGAGGCCGGTCGTCGCCTTGCCGTGCTTGACGCCCTCTTCCACCTGGAAAAACTTGTCGAATATCCGCTCCTTAAACTCGTCGGGAACGCCGCTGCCCCGGTCGGTGACGCTCACCAGCGTATCGCCCCCGGCGTCCCGGGCGATCCCGACCTCGATCTTCGTACCGTCGGGCGCGTGCTCCAGGGCGTTGAGCAGGAGGTTCGACAGGGTCCTGCCGATCAGGTCCTCGTCCGCGTAGCAGAGCAGCGGGCCGCACTCCAGGCCGAGGGTGATGTTCCGCAGCGCGGAGACGGTCCTGAGGGACTCGATCTCCCGCCGGGCGAGCTCCGCGAGGTCCGTCTCCTCCCGGAGGATCCTGATCTTCCCCTCCTCGAGCTTCGTGATGTCGAGAATATTCAGCACCATCCGCTGCATCTTATGAATATCCTGGAGCGCGATGTTCACGCACTCCGCCTGGCCGGGCTGGAGCGGCTCGTAGGTGAGCATGTCCAGGTTCGCCATGATCGTGGTGATGGGCCCCTTCAGGTCGTGGACGATGAAGCTGGTGAGACTGGTTTTCAGCTCATCGAGGCGCTTCAGCTGCTGCACCGCCTGCTCGTACTTCTTGACCTTCCGCTCGAGGAGGCTCTTCGCCTGCGCGGCATAGAGATACACCGAGAGATGGCGCGCCACCTCCATCGCCGTCTGCTGCTGCTCTCCGCTCATTATCCCTTCTCCCGTGCCGTCATCCCGGCCCCCCTGCATGTCGGTGAAGTTGATTACGCCGAGCTTTCTGTCCTCGTACTTGAGGGGAATGCTGAGGGAATACTCGGAATCGTACCTGCTCGCGTCGAGCGGCCTGAAGAAGGAGAGCTTCTTCCGGTCGGCAAGGAACGGGGCGTCATCGATGAGCGCCCTCGTCGAGACGGTCACCTCCGACAGCCGCCGCTTCTCCCCGATGATCGCGGGATCGGTGGACGCCCGCACCTCGAGCGTCAGCTCGTCGGGGTTGATGAGCATGAGGGAGCACTGGGCAGCATTGAAGTGGCCCGCCAGCACGCCGACCACCTGTTGAAGCGTGCGGTCGAAAGGGCCTTCGTCCCAGACCAGTATCGATCCTATCGTATAGAGCAGCCGTTCGGGCATAAGGTACGGTATATATATCGGCAGATGCCGGGAAAAGCTAAACTTCCATGATGATCGGCATGATCATCGGGCGGCGGTCCATCGTGTTCCGCAGGTATTTCTTGAGGGTCGAGCGGAGCTTCGCCTGAACGAGGGCCGTATCGGCGATCACGTCCTCCTGGAGCTCCGAGAGGGTGGCGTCCATCAACCCTCTGACTTCGGTGATGATCTCGGGCGAGGCGTCCTCGAAGATGAAGCCGCGGGAGATGATCTCGGGCCCGGAGACGATCCGCTTGGTGGACTTCTCGATACCGACGAGGATGATGACGATGCCGTCGTGGGCGAGCATCCTGCGGTCTCTCAGGACGATATCCTCGACCCCGCCGACGCCCTTGCCGTCGATGAAGATCCGGCCCGCATTCACCTTCCCGTTCCGGCGGGCGCCCTCCTCCGTTATCTCGAGCACCGTCCCGTTCTCGAGGAGGAAGATATGGTCGTGGGGAATGCCCGACTTCTCGGCGAGCTTCGCATGATACTTCCGGTGCCGGAACTCGCCGTGGATCGGGACGAAGTAGCGGGGCCGGACGAGGTTCATCATGAGCTTCAGCTCCTCCTTCGAGGCGTGCCCCGAGACATGGATCTCGGACACCTTCTCGTAGATCACCTCGGCCCCCCGGGCCATGAGGTGGTTGATGATCTTCCCGATGGAGCGCTCGTTCCCGGGGATCATCTTTGCCGAGAGGATGACCGTATCCCCCTCTTTCACCTTGATGTGCTTGTGCTCGTCCGTGGCGATGCGGGAGAGGACGCTCATCGGCTCTCCCTGGCTCCCGGTCGTGATGATCACCACCTCTTCGTCCGCGAGGTCTTTCAGGTTCTCGAGCCGCACCCAGGTGTTCTTCGGCATCGTGAGATACCCGAGATCGAGGGCGATCTGGGAGTTCGAGACGATGCTCCTGCCGCACATGATGACCCGCTTCCCGTGCTGCACCGCCACATCGATGGCCTGCTGGATGCGGTGAATATTCGAGGCGAAGGTGGCGATGATGATCCTCCCCCGCGCCTTCGCAAAGATATCCTCGAAGGCCCGCCGCACCTCCTTTTCGGAGAAGGTGAAGCCGCCCTTCTCGGCATTGGTGCTGTCGGAGAGCATCAGCAGGGTCCCTTTTTCGCCGTACTCGGTGAACTTGTGGAAATCCATCAGCTCGCCGTCGACCGGCGTGGGATCGAGCTTGAAATCGCCGGTGTGGATCACGGCACCGACAGGAGTCGTTATGCCCAGACCGACCCCGTCGACGATGCTGTGGGTGACGCGTATGAACTCGACCGAAAAAGAGCCGAGCGTGACGGTATCCCTCGGCCGCACCGGCGTCAGGACGACCTCGTCGAGATGGTACTCTCTCAGCTTCTCCCTCACCAGGGCGAGGGTGAGCGGGGTGCCGTAGACCGGGACCTGCAGCTCTCGGAGCAGGAACGGCAGTGCGCCGGTGTGGTCCTCATGACCGTGGGTAAGGACAATGCCCCGCACCTTCTCCCGGTTGTCGAGGACATACGAGAAGTCCGGGATGACGAAATCGACCCCGAGCATGTCCTCTTCGGGGAACATCAGGCCTGCGTCGACGACGATCATATCGTCGCCATACTGGAAGACCGTCATATTGAGGCCGATCTCTTCGACCCCGCCGAGGGGAATGACGAGGAGGGACCCGTTCATAACGCAAACAACAAAAGAGAAGAAAGCAAAATAGGGGAGCTCCGAATTTCCGATGTTTTCGTTATCGCCACCGCTCTATCAACTCTTCGAAGCTGACATCGCCGTCGATGATCTGCATGATCATCGGCTTGACGACCGACGATTCAGTCTTCGTCCTCCGTATGTCGATAATCTGATCGCCCACGGCAAAGAAGGCGTCCACCACCGCAGGAGAGAACTGCTTCTCCCGCTGGTCTTTTATGTAATCGACCGCCTTCTCGATCGGCCAGGCAGCCTTGTAGACGCGGTCCGAGGTGAGGGCGTCGAATACGTCGGCGATCGCAACGATCGCCCCCGACAGGGGGATATCCTTCCCTTTCAGTCCGAGCGGGTAACCGGCGCCGTCCCACCGCTCGTGGTGCGAAAGGGCGATCTCTTTTGCGAGCTCGAGGAGCGGCAGGCTCGTACCGCCCAGTATCTTGCTGCCGATGACCGTATGGAGCTTGATGACCTTGAACTCGTCGTCCGTCAGCCTCCCCGGTTTCATCAGCACGCCGTCCGGGATACCTATCTTGCCCACATCATGCATGGGCGACGCATAGCGCATCATCATGCGCTGCTCGGTGTTCAACCCCAGCACCTTGGTAATGAGATTCACATAGTCGGCGATGCGTTCGATATGCCTGCCCGTCTCGTCGTCCCTGAACTCCGCCGCCTTGCCCAGCCTGATAATCACCTCGACCTGGGTATGCTCCAGCATCTGGAGCTTCTCGAGGAGGTTGGTCTCCATCACGTCGAGGGAGGTATTGAGGAACTCGTCGCGCTCCTTGAGCTTCAGCATATTGCTCACCCGCGCCTTGAGCTCCTCGACGAAGAAGGGCTTGGTCACATAGTCGTCCGCGCCCAGGGAGAGGGCCCGGACAATGCTCTGCTTGTCGGTCAGGGCGGAAAGGACGATAACGGGGAAGTAGCGCTTCTCGCGTATTTCTTTCAGCCGTCCGAGCACGTCGAACCCGTCCATGACCGGCATCATCAGGTCGAGGACGAGGAGGTCGGGACAGCCGTCGTGCTCCATCAGGTCGAGGAGCTCTTTTCCGTTTTCGACTTTCTTTATGACGAGGTCCGGATCGTTCCTGAAGACCGACTCGACGAGCTCGATGTTGATCGCCACATCATCCGCTACATAGACCGTCCGTTGCATTACTCCTCCGAAACGAATTCCTCTGCCGTATCCGGCCGGAAGCGCTACAGGCGCTTCCCCCTCAAGCGGAGCGAGTTGCTCACCACCGAGACCGAGCTGAACGCCATTGCCGCCGACGCGATCATCGGGTTGAGCAGGGGTCCTCCGAAGAGGTACAGAACGCCCGCCGCCACCGGGATGCCGACGATATTATAAAAGAACGCCCAAAAAAGGTTCTGCTTGATCGTCCTGATGGTCAGCTTGCTCAGCCTCACCGCATCGACCACGCTCTTCAGGTATCCCTTGATAAGGGTGATGTCCGACGCCTCGATCGCGATATCGGTGCCGGTGCCGATGGCGATGCCCACGTCCGCCTCGGCCAGGGCGGGCGCGTCGTTGATGCCGTCGCCGACCATGGCCGTGACCTTGCGCTCCGCCTTCACCTTCCTGACGACCTCCACCTTCTGCTCGGGCCGGACCTCGGCAAAAAAGGTTTCGATCCCCACCTCCCGCGCGATCGCCCGCGCCGTATTCTTGTGGTCCCCGGTGAGCATGATGACCTCTATCCCCATCTCCCGGAGCTGCCGTATCGCCTCGAGGGACCCCTCCTTGATCGTATCGGCGATGGGGAACACGGCCGCCGCCTCGCTGTCTATCGCCATGAAGACCGGGGTCTTTGCCTCCGCGGAGATCGTCTCGGCGAGCGATCCGAACGCCGCCGTATCGATGCCCTCCTTGCGGAGCAGCTCCTCGTTCCCGATGAATACCTCCCGCAGCTCGCCCGAGACCGGGACCTGGGCCTTGACGCCGCCGCCCGGCACCGCGACAAACCGAACGGGGTCAGAGACAGCAACGCCCCGGTCATGCGCCTTCCTGACGATCGCCTGACCGAGGGGATGCTCGGAGAGCTTCTCCGCCGATGCGGCGATCCGGAGCAGCTCGGCGGCCGTCCTTTCTCCAACAGGTATAATATCGACTACTTCGGGCTCTCCTTTAGTAATCGTTCCCGTCTTGTCGAGAATGACCGCTTGAATCCGGTGGGAAAGCTCCAGCGCCCCCGCATCCCTGATCAGGATACCGTTCTCCGCCCCCTTCCCCGTTCCGACCATGATCGCCGTCGGCGTGGCGAGCCCGAGCGAGCAGGGGCAGGCGATGATCAGGACCGCGATAAAGTTCATCAGCGCGAGCGTAAACGACGGCTGCGGGCCGAGCACATACCAGAGGACGAACGTGACCGCTGCAATGCCGATGACGATGGGGACAAAAATGGAGGCGATTGTATCGGCGAGCCGCTGTATGGGCGCCTTGCTCCCCTGCGCCTCTTCGACGAGGCGGATGATCTGGGCGAGCGCCGTCTCCCTGCCGACCTTGAGCGCCCTCAGCCTGAAGCTGCCGGCCTTGTTGACCGTTCCGCTGTAGACGGTATCTCCGGCGCCCTTTTCGACCGGGAGGCTCTCGCCGGTGAGCATCGATTCATCGACCGTCGAGGCGCCCTCGACCACCGTACCGTCGACCGGGATCCTCCCCCCCGGCCGCACAAAGACGATGTCGCCGACCGTCACCTCCTCGATAGGAATCTCCCGCTCGACGCCGTCGCGGAGCACGGTGGCGGTCTTCGCCTGCAGGCCCATGAGCTTCCGTATCGCCTCGGAGGTCTTCCCCTTTGCCCGGGCCTCGAGGAGCCTCCCCATGAGGATGAGCGTAATGATCGTTGCCGAGGTGTCGAAATAGATATGGGGCATTACCCCCCCGGCGACGAAGAGCCCGGGGGAAAAGGTCGCGGCGACGCTGTAACCATAGGCCGCGTTCGTCCCGACGCTGATGAGGGTATTCATGTTCGTGGCGCCGTGCTTCAGCGCTGAAAATGCGGCGGTATGGAACCTCATGCCCGTCCAGAATTGAACAGGCGTAGCGAGCGCGAAGAGGAGGTACCAGTTCGAGAGGACCGGCACGGTGTGGAACATGCTCCCGATCATGATGGCGGTCGAGATGACTGCGCTGATAATGAACTGCTTTTTGAGCTGCGCGTACTCCCGCTCCCGCCGCGCCTTCTCGCGGTCGACAAACTCCCCGGCGGACTGCTCCGCGCTGTATCCCGCGTCGGCAATAACCCTTTTGAAGTCCTCGAAACCGACGACGGTCGGGACATACTCTACGGAGGCCCTCTCGGACGCCAGGTTGACCGTCACGTCGAGGACGCCGTAGAGTCCTTTCAGCGCACGCTCCACCGCGCCGACGCAGGCAGCGCAGGTCATTCCCCGTACGGCGAAATCCATCCTGACGGTCGCGACCCCGTAGCCCTCCTCTTTGATCGCCTCGACGATGGTCCGGAGGGGGACAGGGTTGTCCGGGTCCGCGAACTCGGCGGTCGCCCGTTCGGCGGGAAAGTTTACCGCAGCGCTCTTTATTCCCTGGATTTTAGGAAGCGTTCTCTCTATGGCGGCCGCACAGGCAGCGCAGGTCATCCCCGTAACCGGGATGTCGATTTTAGAAACCATTCAACTATTTTAGAAAATATCAAATTCAAAATGCAAAACGTATATAGTATAATTCTTTCCATGCCACCGCTTCCCGAGAGCTTGACGGCTGCCTTCACCGTTGTCTTTCCCGTTTCGGGGGTCGCTGCCAACATCCTCGTCCCCCCTCTCGTCGCGCTGGTCATCTCCTTCTTCACCTCCATGGGCGGGGTCTCGGGAGCCTTTCTTCTGCTGCCGTTCCAGATGAGCGTCCTCAACTACACCGCGCCCTCGGTAAGCGGCACCAATCACGTCTTCAATGTCGTCGCCATCCCCAGCGGCGTCTGCCGGTACATCAAAGAGGGGCGGATGGCATGGCCGCTCACCTGGGTCATCGTCGCGGGAACGCTGCCGGGAGTATTTCTCGGCTACTATCTCAGGGTGTACTATCTGCCCGATCCGCAGTCGTTCAAGTTTTTCGTGGGACTGGTGCTGCTGTATATCGGCGTCAAACTGCTCAAAGAGTTCGTCGGCATGCCGGGCAAAAGGCCCCCGGCGGCCGGGACCGCCGGGGCGAAGGTCAGCGCCAAGACCGCCGGCCTGCCTTCCGATGCCGTCGTCAGGACGACAGCGGTATCCCCGAAAAGGATCGAATACGAATTCCGGGGAGAGCGCTTCGCTTTCAGCACCGTAAGCATGTTCGTCCTCGCCCTCGCCGTCGGCATCGTCGGCGGCGCCTACGGCATCGGCGGCGGCTCGATCATCGCTCCCTTCTGCGTCGCCGTGTTCCACCTGCCGGTCTATACCATCGCGGGGGCGGCGCTCATGGGGACCTTCATCACCTCTGCTGCCGGGGCGCTCTTCTTCAGCCTCATCCCTTCGTCCGGCGGGGTCCCGACAATGCCCGACTGGCCCCTGGGCATACTCTTCGGCATCGGGGGATTCATCGGCATGTACCTCGGTGCGAGGGCCCAGAAATTCGTTCCGCAGAGGGCGATAAAGCTGATGCTCGGCATCGTTATCGTCTTTCTCGCGCTGGGCTACATCTTTCCGTTCATCCTGCACCTCTTCGGCTAACCATGGCCTCCGGCGCTGCTCCTTTAGGTTCTGCACCCAAGCTCGCCTGATCAAAACGTCCCGCGATCGGTTATCATATCCCCCTCGTGAAAAGACCGGACGACTTCCATCTCATCGCCAGATTCATGCAGGGCGACCCCGCTGCCTTCGAGGAGATCGTCCGCGCCTACCAGGACAGGATATATACGCTCTGCCGCCACCTGCTCGGCGACCGCCATGATGCGGAGGACGCGGCGCAGGACACCTTCGTCAAGGCGTACCGGAACCTCGACGATTTCAAACCGGAGGCGTCCCTCTATACCTGGCTCTACCGCATCGCGGTCAACACCTGCATCGACTACCGCAGGAAGCCCTTCTTCGAGTCGCTCTTCAAGCGCTCCGGTGAGGGGGAAGAGCTCACGATCGACCCTGCCGCGGATTCGCCCTCCCCGGAGCGCCTCTACGAATCGAAAGAAGTGGGCAGGGCCCTGCAGAAGAGCCTGAAGCGGCTGTCGCCGAAGCTGCGCACGGTCCTCATACTCAAAGAGGTCGAAGGGCTCTCCTATGAAGAGATAGCGGCGGTGCTGGAGGTCTCGACAGGCACGGTAAAGTCAAGGATTTCAAGGGCCAGGGAAGAAATCAGGGCCCTGATGAAAAAATTTACGGAACAAACGTGAGCGACAAACGTTTAACACTCAGGAGGCAACGACATGAACTGTCCGCAGAGAGAACTGCTTTCGGCCTATAACGACGGCGAGCTCAACCCTGGAGAAAGAGAGCGCCTGAAGGCGCATATAAGCGCCTGCCCTGCGTGCAGCAGGGAGCTCGGGGAGCTCGCCTCGCTCCGCCGGCTCTTCGGCGGGGCGAAGCGGTTCACGGCGCCGTATGGCTTCTCGCCCAGGGTAATGGCGCATGCCGGTGCGCAGAGGGCGCCGCGCTTCGCCGGGATCCCCCTCTTCGCCAGGCTCGCCGAGACAGTGGTCGTGCTCGCCATGATCTTCATCGGCATGGTTTCGGGGAGCATGCTTGCCTACACGCTTGCGGGGCCGAACACGGGAAGCGGCTCGTCATTATTCTCGCTCGAGCTGTTCGAGGCCGCGCCCCCGGATTCCGTGGGCGGTGTCTATCTCGCCATGACCGAGGCGGACCATGAGAAGTAACCGGATGCTCAAATTCGCCCTGGCCGCCTCGCTCGTCCTGAACCTCACCGTTCTGTCCACCGTCGGCTTCCTGTATTACCAGAAGAGCTCCTCCTGGGTCTCGCCCTTCGGCACGGTCATGAAGAGGGACCGCTTCCTCTTCGAGGAGCTCTCGCTGCGGCCGGAACAGAAGCAGGCCCTGCGGGAGCGGGCGATCCCTTTCAGGGCGGAGATAGACCGGCAGCGGCAGGAGATCGGCCTCAAGAAGAAGGCGCTGCTCGCTCTCATGCGCACCGGCAATCCCTCGCCCGATACCGTTGCCGCCGCGGTCGCGGAGATCGGCGGGATGCAGGAGAGAATGCAGCATACAATAGTCAAGCATATGCTCGAAATGAAAGGCATGCTCGGGAGAGAGCAGCAGGAAAAGTTCCTCGACCTGATCGAGAAGGCCATGACAGAAGGAGGGCAGCCGGGATGCACACCGTGAGAACAGAACCGGCAACCAGCCGGAAACGGGGAGGACTCGTCGCGCTCTGCTGCGTTCTCCTGTCTCTGGCATTGCCGGCCGGCCCTGCCGGCGGCGAAACCGCCGCTATCGCGACTATCGCCACTATAGAAGGGAGGACGCTTACCCTCGATGAATGCATCGCGATCGGGCTGAAGAGCAATCCCGCTGCGGAGATCTCGTTCCAGAACCTCAGGGCGGTCGAGGAGCGGATCGGCGAGGCGTGGGGAACGTATTATCCCTCGCTCAAGCTCACCACGGCATATACGTATACGACGCCGCAGGACGACCGGATGGCGATTCTCCCGGACAGCTACGATACCCGCTTTTTCCTGCGGCAGCTCCTCTTCGACGCCGGGGGCACCTCGAGCCTGGTCAGGAGCATACGCCACAGTATCCGGACCCAGGAGTACGACCTCCAGAGGACGAACCTCGACATCGTCGTGAACGTCACGACCTCCTATCACGAGGTACTGAAGCGGCACGATCTGATCGAAGTTGCACAGGCGGCGTTCACGAGCGCCGATACGCATTTGCAGCAGGCCCGTGAGCTCTACAAAGAGGGCCTCGCCCCCCGCTCGGATGTCATAAAGGCGGAGGTGCAGCGCTCCAATGCCCAGCTCGATATCATCAGGGCGGAAAACAGCCATCTGCTCGCAAAGGCGAATCTCGCCGCAGCGATGGGGCTGCCGGTCACGACCGGCTTCGCGGTCGTGCCGGTGCCAGGAAAGGTGACCGAGCCGGCGGCGCTGCCTCCCTTGGGCGCCGCGATGGCGGCAGCATACGACCAGAGGCCCGAGCTCAAGGGGAGCAGGGCTCGGATCGATGCAGCAGAGGCCGGCGTACAGCAGGCGCGGAGCGGTTTTTATCCGAACCTCAGCCTCGATGCCTCTTACGGATGGCAGGAGAGCAGCTTCCTTCCGGATGACAAAAAGTGGAGCGTGGGCGTAACGGCGAGCATCCCCCTCTTCGAGCAGCTCACCGCACGGTCGCGGGTCAACCAGGCCCGGGCGAGTCTTGCCGGGACCAGGGCGGCTGAGACGCAGACGAAACGGGCTGTCGAGCTCGATGTGGAGCAGGCCTGGCTCGCGCTCAAAGAGGCGCTGGAACGGTCATCGGTGACCGAAAGGACGCTCGAGCAGGCCCGGGAGGACATGCGCGTTTCGGAAGGGAGATACAGAGAAGGGGTCGGGAATATCCTCGAGGTGAACGATGCGCAGACTGCGCTGACCCAGGCAAGGACGAACCATGTCGTTGCGCTGTACGACATCGTCAACGCGCAGGCGCGGCTCGACAGGGCGATAGGGAAGGGACCAGTGGCCAGATCGGTAACGGCCAGATCGGTAACGGGCATACCGGTAAGGGAGGAGAGTAGATAAATGAAAAAGAGGCTGGTTATCGTAAGCGTCCTGCTGATCCTGGGGCTCGCGAGCTCCGTGGGCGCCTACAAGTTTTTCAGCGGCCGGGGCAGCAGGGAAGCAACCTTCCAGACGGAAACGATCAGGAAGCGCACGATCTCCTCGATCGTGCAGGCGACCGGCGTGATCCGGGCGAAGATCGGTGCCGAGGTGAAGGTCGGCTCGCGGATATCGGGCAAGGTCGAAACCCTCTATGCCAACATCGGCGACGCGGTGAAAAAGGGCCAGGTGATCGCGCGGCTCGAGCAGGAAGACCTGAGGGCAAAGGTCAACGAGACGAGGATGAACCTGAAGATCGTCGAGGCGAACCTCGACCTGGCGCAGAAGAACCTCCAGCGTATGCAGAATCTCTACGCGAAGGACTTCGTCTCCCGGGACAAGGTCGATGTGGCGGAACGGGATTACAAGGCAGCGCAGGCCCAGGCGAGCCAGCTCAGGGAGTCCATACGGTACAACGAAACGCAGATGTCCTACGCCACCATCGTCGCGCCCATCTCGGGGGTGATCGCCTCGGTCGCCACCCAGCAGGGGGAGACGGTCTCGTCATCGGCGCTGAACGTGCCGACCTTCGTCACCATCGTCGATCTGAACCGGCTCGAGGTGTACGCGTATGTGGACGAGACCGACATCAGCAAGATAAAGCCGGGGTTCGAGGCGACCTTTACCGTCGATTCATTCCCTGACAGGGATTTCAAGGGCACGGTGACCGCCGTGTATCCGAAGGCGACTATCCAGGACAACGTGGTCTATTACATCACCATCATCTCGATCGAGAACCCCGAGGGAAAGCTGAAGCCCGACATGACGGTGAACGCCACCATCTACCTGAACAAGCGCGAGGGTGTGCTCGCCGTGCCGAATAAAGCGATCAAGAGAGAGGGGGGCAGGAAGGTGGTCCAGGTGCTCGAAA
Organism: Nitrospirota bacterium; assembly: GCA_040752355.1. Taxonomy (NCBI): domain Bacteria; kingdom Pseudomonadati; phylum Nitrospirota; species Nitrospirota bacterium. The sequence continues at coordinate 82,125 of JBFMHE010000004.1, forward strand.
GCGGAAAGCCCGCGCTGCGGACCGTCAAGACGGGATGGAAAGACGGGAGCTACACCGAGGTCATCGAGGGGCTCCGCGAGGGAGAGACGGTGGTGACGGGGGAGGTGGCAAAGGCGGAGTAGAGAGAGGAGCGTTGTCCGGACTTGCCGGGGTGTCGAATCCAGCTCGACAGGGGCTGTATTCCGCTCAGGTGATATTTTTCTGCTGCTCTAGAGCTCGTTCCGCTATAGCAGCACAACTCGGTCGTACCGACCTCGGACACCTGCTGCTATGGCCGCTCCACTTCGCCAAGAGCAGCGACGAAAAATATCAATTCGCTCCATTCAACCCCTGTCGAGCTGGATTCCGGAAAAACTAGTTTGCAATAGAGGAGGAAATACATGATTGAGCTGAAAGGCATCACCAAGACGTACCGGAAGAACGGGAGCCTCGAGGTCAGTGTCCTCAAGGGCATCGATCTCGAGATCGGGAAAGGGGAGTTCGTGGCGATCATGGCGCCGTCGGGTATGGGCAAGTCGACGTTGATGAACATCATCGGCTGCCTCGACCGGCCTACCGGCGGCGCGTATATCCTCGACGGGGTGGCGGTCGACAAAATGGACGACGATGACCTGTCCCGCACGCGGAACAAGAAGATCGGCTTCGTCTTCCAGTCGTTCAACCTGCTCCCCAAGACGACGGCCCTCGAGAATGTCGAGCTGCCGCTCATCTATTCGCCCGAAGCAGCGGATATACAAACGAAGGCGCGGGCTGCGCTCGAAGCGGTAGGCCTCGGGGAGCGGATCAACCACGTGCCCTCGGAGCTCTCGGGCGGCCAGCAGCAGCGCGTCGCCATTGCGCGGGCCCTGGTGAACGACCCCTCGATCATCCTCGCCGACGAGCCTACGGGAAACCTCGACACCGCATCGAGCGAAGAGGTGATGGGTATCTTCAGGAAGCTGAACCAGGAAGGCAGGACGGTCGTCCTCGTCACCCACGAACCCGATGTGGCGGGGCAGGCGAAGCGGATCATCAGGCTGAAGGACGGGCATGTGGTCAGCGATGAAAGGAGGGCCGCGTAATGGCGAAGACGGTCTCCCTCGCACTCAAAGGATTGGCGAAGTACCGGATGAGGACCTTCCTCATGATGCTGGGCATCGTTATCGGGATCGCGACGCTCACGGTGATCGTCTCGATCAGCAAAGGCGCCCAGGCGAAGATCATGAAGGGCATACAGAGCTTCGGGACGAACGCGGTGCTCGTCTCCGCAGGCGGCGGCAAGATGTTCGGCCCGCCCGACGAAGACACCACTTCCCTCACCCTGGAGGATGCGGCAGCCATAAAGGAGTCGGTGAAAGGCATAAAGCACATCGCGCCGTTCACGGTCAGCGTCTCCCAGGACATCATCTACGGCAACCAGAACACCGCCTCCCCGGTCCTCGGCGTGACCCCGGAATGGATGGACGCATGGCAGTGGTACGTCGACAAGGGCGAGTACATCAGCGATGAGGACAACGCCTCGATGAGCAAGAACGCGGTCATAGGCCGGACCGTCGCGCGAGAGCTCTTCGGCGACCAGAACCCCATCGGCGAGACGATCCGCATCAACACTACCAATTTCAAGGTCATCGGCATCATGGCCCACCGCGGGACGAGCCCGATGGGCATGGACATGGACCGCCGGGTCTTCGTCCCCCGGACGACGGCGATGAGAAAGCTGTTCAACATCGACCATGTCGGCATGATCAGGATGTATGTCGAGGACGAAGCGAAGCTCCGGGAAGTGACGATGAATGTGACCGCCCTCCTCAGGGAGCGGCACCATATCGCGCCGCCCCAGGAAGACGACTTCAGGGTGACCAACACCATGAAGATGGCGGCGATGGCGAAGGGGGTTTCGAAGACCCTCCGCACGTTTCTCATCCTCCTCTCGGTGATCTCGCTCGGCGTGGGCGGCATCGTGATCGCCAATATAATGTTCATCTCGGTCAACGAGCGGAAGAAGGAGATCGGCATACGCCGCGCCTTCGGCGCCAGGGCAAAGGACATCATGAACCAGTTCCTGGGTGAAGCGCTGATGGTAACCGTCAGCGGGGGCATACTCGGCACGCTGCTCGGGTTCGTCGTATCGAAAGTGATCTCGATGATTCCGGTGGCCTCTTCAATGGGGTCGATGGGGGGATCGATGGGCAAGAAGAAGATGATGACCATGCCCGCGGTGATATCATGGGAGCCTTTTGCGCTCGCCTTTCTCTTCTCGGTGCTGATCGGCGTGCTGGCAGGCATCCAGCCCGCGAAGAAAGCGGCGGCAATGGACCCCGTGGAAGCGATCAGAGGATAAGAACTTAAGCAATCAGCAGTCAGCTTTCAGCCAATAAAAAAATTCTTTCTTTTGCTGAGAGCTGATGGCTGACAGCTGATTGCTCTGCCATGCTCATGAAACTGCTCAAAGGCACCCGCATAGCGCTCAAGACGCTCTTCAGCCACAAGCTGCGGACCGCCCTTGCCACGCTCGGCATCGTCATCGGCGTCTGCTCGGTCATCGTCATGGTAGCCATCGGCGAAGGAGCGCAGCAGCAGGTGCTCTCGAAGATCCAGGCGATGGGCACCGACCTCGTCATGGTCACCGCAGGGCAGGTGAGGATCATTGCGGGCAGGCCGCGCCAGACCGGCACTACCACCACGCTCACGCTGCGGGACCTCAAGGCGATCGAGGAGGAAGCGCCGTCCGTAAAGGCCGTCGCCCCGGCCCAGAGCAAGAAGCTCCTGGTCAAATACGATACCGTCAGCACCTCGACGACGGTCACCGGCACCACCGAAGCGATCCTCCCGATACGGACGCTCTCCCTCGAGAAGGGGAGGTTCTTCAGCGATGACGAGAACAGGACCATGCAGCGGGTTGCGGTCATCGGGACCACGGTTGCGAAGAACCTCTTCGAGAACAGGGACCCCGTCGGCGAGAGCATCCGCATCGGGAAGGTCTCGTTCGAGGTGATCGGCGTGCTCGGAGAAAAGGGGACCGACCTGGTCGGGACCGACCAGGACGACGTCGTCTATATCCCGATCACGACCGCGTTGCGGCGGCTCTTCAATCTCACCTACATAAACAATATCTATATTCAGGCGAAGGATTCGGGCCGCATCGAGAAGGCCGCTGCCGAAGCAGCGGAGGTCCTGCGCGAGAAGCACCGGTTGCGCAATAAGGCCGACGACTTCACCATACAGAGCCAGACCGAGATCCTGAATACGGAGAAAGAGACCGCCCGGACCTTCACCAATCTCCTGAGCGCCGTTGCCGCGATCTCCCTGCTCGTCGGCGGCGTCGGCATCCTCGCGATCATGCTCATCTCGATCAAGGAGCGGACCAGGGAGATAGGCGTGCGCAGGGCGGTGGGGGCGCTGCGGCGCGACCTCCTGCTCCAGTTCATCATCGAGTCCCTCACCCTCAGCGTGAGCGGCGGCATAGCCGGGATCGTCCTCGGCGCCCTCATCTCCCTCGGCGCCGCTCATTTCACCCGATGGCCCCTCAGCCTTTCGGTCCCCGCGGTCATCGTCGCCTTTCTCTTCTCCGCCCTCATCGGCGTCGCCTTCGGCGTCTATCCCGCGGCAAAAGCGGCCCGCCTCGATCCGATCGAAGCCCTGCGGTCCGAATAAAAAAGGGCGCGCTCATGTTGAACATCCAGGGACGCTTGTGATATTCTTCCTTTTACATCGTGAACAGTACGGGACAGGTCAGGCCCCGCCTTCAGGCCTGCCGTTCACGGAACGAGAAGGGTGAGTATGGAATTTAAGGCCTGGTTTCAATGTATCAATCAGCAGTGCCGGGCGCGCTATCCGCTGAACTCCATCATCTACCGGTGCACGGCGTGCGGCTCGCTGCTGGAAGTGCAGCACGACCACGACGCCCTCATGTGCCGCAAGCCCGCCGAGTGGAAGAAGCTCTTCGAGGACCGGTACAAATCGACCGAGTGGCCTTACGGCTCCGGCGTGTGGGGCAAAAAAGAGTGGGTCCTGCCGAACGTTCACAACGATAATGTCGTTTCGCTGTACGAGGGCGGCACCAACCTCTTCTGGGCCGAGCGCTTCGGCAAGGTGATCGGCATCGACAATCTCTGGGTCAAGCTCTGCGGCAACTCCCACAGCGGCTCGTTCAAAGACCTCGGCATGACGGTGCTCGTCTCGCAGGTCAACCAGATGATCAGCGAGGGCGCCCCCATCAAGGCGGTCGCCTGCGCGTCGACCGGCGACACGTCCGCCGCCCTGGCGGTCTATTGTGCGGCGGCAGGCATCCAGTCCGTCGTCCTGCTGCCGAAAGGCAAGATATCGACGGCACAGCTCATTCAGCCCATCGCCAACGGCTCGCTGGTGTTGTCGCTCAACACCGATTTCGACGGCTGCATGCGCGTGGTACAGGAGATCACGAAGCGCGAAGACATCTACCTGGCCAACTCCATGAACTCCCTCCGCGTCGAGGGACAGAAGACCGTCGGCATCGAGATCGTCCAGCAGTTCGACTGGCAGGTGCCCGACGTGATCATCATCCCCGGCGGCAACCTCGGGAATGTCTCCGCACTGGGCAGCGGCCTGCTCATGATGAAAGAGCTCAACCTCATCGATAAGCTGCCGCGCATCGTGGTGGCCCAGGCAGAGCACGCCAACCCCCTCTACCGCTCGTATCTCAAGAACTTCGAGACCTTCGAGCCCATTCAGGCGCAGAACACGCTCGCGAGCGCCATTCAGATCGGCAATCCGGTCAGCGCCGAGAAAGCGATCCGCACCGTGAAGCAGTTCAACGGCATCGTCATGGACGCCACCGAGCAGGAGCTGGCCGACGCTGCGGCGCTCGGCGACAAGTCAGGCATGTTCAACTGCCCGCACACCGGCGTCGCCCTGGCAGCGCTGATCAAACTGATCAAGGCCGGAAAGATCGACAAGTCCGAGCGCGTCGTGGTCATCTCCACCGCCCACGGACTGAAGTTCACCGATTTCAAGGTCCGTTATCACGAAGGGACGCTCGACTTTCCCTGCCAGTACGCAAACAAGCCCATCGATCTCCCGCCGAGCGCGGATGCAGTCATGGACGCCCTGAATCACACTTTACTCAAGGGAGATAAATAGAGAATGCCCGAGAACACCAGGAAGTGGAAGCCTGCCACCCTTGCCATACACGGAGAGAAGCGCACGCCCAAACCGTACTATGCGGTCTCGACGCCGATTGTCCACACTTCGAACTTCTATTTCGATACCGCCGGTGATGTCTACGATTTCATGAAGGCGAAGGGTGAGGGCCGCGTGGTGCGCGAGCACGAATACGGACGCTACGGCAACCCGACCCAGCAGGAGTGCGAGCGCAAGCTGGCGGCTATCGAGGGCGCGGAGCGGGCGGTGCTGTTTTCGACCGGCATGAGCGCGGTGATCCTGACCCTCATGACCTATATGAAGCCCGAAGGCCATATCATATTCACCAACGACTGCTACCGCCAGACCCGCGACTTTGCGACGAATATGCTCTCGAAGTTCGGCATCCCGGTCTCCATCGTCGACCCGAATGCCGAAGCGGTCGCCCGGGCGATCAAACCCACTACCAACATCATCTTCACCGAGTCCCCGACGAATCCCTATCTGCGCATCCTCGACCTCCCGGCTATCGTCACGGTCGCGAAAAAGCACAACGTGATGACCGTCATCGACGCCACGCTGGCGACGCCGTATAACATAAAGCCGCTGGACAGGGGCGTGGATATCGTCATCCACTCCGCGACCAAGTACCTCGGCGGGCACAACGACCTGCTGGCAGGCGTCACCCTCGGCAAACACGATCTGCTCACCGATCTCTACAAGATGCAGCGGATGATCGGCGCCACGCCCGGCCCGCTCACCTGCTTCCTGCTCGAGCGCGGCCTGAAGACCTTCGCCATGCGTATGGAGCACCACAACCGCGCCGGTCTGGCCGTCGCCCGCATGCTGGAGGCTCACCCGAAGATCGAGAAGGTGTGGTATCCGGCGCTGGAGTCGCACCCGGACCACACGGTCGCGATGGAGCAGATGAACGGCTTCGGCAGCGTGATCACGTTCCTGCTCAAAGGCGGGGACAGGGAGACGCGGAGATTCATCGATGCGCTGGAGCTCTTCCTGATCACCCCCAGCCTCGGCGGCAGCGAGAGCCTGGTGACGCAGATGTCGACCATGTCGTTCTTCGATTATCCCGAGGACTACCGCCAGGCCATCGGCATGGTGGACAACCTCGTCCGGCTCGCGCTCGGCCTCGAGGACGTGGACGACCTGATCGCTGACCTGAAGCAGGCGCTGGACAGGATATAGACCGCGCTCCAGCGGCCGCCCGGTCTCCGCGAGGAGGAGCTCATTTCGGCAGACCGCTTCTGCCGCGCTGCTGCTTCCATTCGTACTCCATGAACACTTCTTCCTCTGCGGCAACGATCTTCCTGCTCAGCTCTTCCCGTTGCACGATGCTGAAGATGTGCTCCGCGTCTCCGAACAGACCTATCTCTTCACCGGCAAAATGCGCCTCCGTCGCCTCCCTCAGGAGGGAGAACCGGGCATTCCATTCCCGATGAACGGTACAGGCCGCCATCTGACCGAGAAACAGCTTGATGCGGCGGTGGTCTTCCATGGCGTAGATCACCCGCGGACGGACGGCGTCGTCTTCCTCGAGGGCCGAATAGAAGAACTGCTCCTCTCCCGCCATATGGGTTTCGAGGCTCTGCCTCAACTGCAGGAAGAGACCGGCCTCCTGCTCTGCCTGCTCTCTCGTCTCGGCGTCCACAGAAAGGCCGATCTTCCGGAGCAGGTCCAGTATGTAATCATGGTCCTCTTTGAGAATGGCAAGCATGTCCATGCCTTTCCTCCTCTCACGAAATGTCTTCTCTCTGGAATTTTCGGTGTTTTTTCAGGAAAGCGTTACGATACGTGCTGCGGGATGGGGGAATAACCTCTACTCAAAGGATATAGGCAGGAGCGCCACCTGTCAAGCGCGCCTCTCAGGCGGGAGCGCAGCACCCATGCGGCAGGGTGCTGTCGCCCCCCGCCGCTCTGATTAGTGCTTGGTTCTGTACAGAGCCTAGAACCTCACTTGGGGCGTCTCCCTCTGCGCCGCGGGTGTCTCGAAGTACTTCGCCTCCTCTACGCCGGCCAGCGCGGCGATGAACCTGCCGGCAAAGCTCCTGCGGTAGGAATTCAGACTCTGGACCGCCTCGTTGTACCGCTTCCGCTCCACGGCGATCCTGTTCTCCGTGCCCTCGAGACTGTCCTGCAGCTTCAGAAAGGACTCGTTCGCCTTCAGCTGCGGGTAGGCTTCCCGCAGCACGAGAAGACGCGAGAGGAGGCCTTCGAGCTGCTGCGAGGCCGCTATCTTTCCGGCAGGCGTCGGCGCCTGGAAATACTGCGTCCTCGCCTGGGCGATATTTTCGAAGATCTCCCGCTCGTGCTTTGCATACCCTTTCACCGTCTCGACGAGATTCGGGATGAGATCGTACCGCCGCTTGAGCTGGTTGTCCACCTGCGCCCACTGCGCCTTCACCTGCTCATCCATGGCGACCACCTTGTTGTACTGCCCGACGATCCACCCGCCGAACAGGACACCGATGACGACAAGGACACCGAGAACCACCAACAACGCCTTCACTCCCTGACTCATGGAACCTCCTCCTTTAGAAACAAATCCTAAACACTACTATCGAACCTCTAAACAAATTCGGAGATACAATCCTCACTTCTGATTTTTGTCGTTTTATATTGTTTCGGATTCAGTGCTTCGGATTTCGGATTTGCATTACCAGCTCCCCGATGCCCCCCCGCCGCCGAAGCCTCCGCCGCCTCCGCCGAAACCGCCGCCGAAGCCCCCGCTTCCGCCGCCGCCGAACCCGCCCCCGCCGTACCATCCACCATAATGGCCACCATAATGGCCACCGCCGCGGCGGCCTCCATAAGAGCCGGTCCTTCCTCCCGAGGCGGCGAAGAGCAGCAGGCAGAGGCCGGGATGCTTGATGAGAAAGACGGCGGCAATCAGAAGAAACACGAGAAGAAAGAAGCCCTGCGCAGGGCTGATCTTGTAAGCTTTCCTGCCATACTCCCGCTCGATCTTCGGGAAGCCGGTAATCTCGACCCCCTCGCGGTCGGCGATGGTCTTGATAACAGCGAGGGTGGCGTTCGTGACGCCGCCGCCGTAATCGCCCTTTCTGAAGTGGGGAACGAGATAGGTTCTGCCGATGGAGCCGACCATGCTGTCGGGGAGGACGGCTTCGAGCCCGTAGCCGACCTCGAAGCGGTAGCGCCGGTCCTTGAGGGCCACCGCGATCAGGACGCCGTTGTCCTTGCCCTTCTGTCCGAGCTTCCACTGCTCGGCCATGCGCAGAGAGAATCCCTCGATATCTTCGCCGTCGAGGCTCTCGATGGTGAGGATGACGACCTGGGCGGTCGTCTTCTGCTCCAGCTCGCGGAGATAGCCGTTCAGCTTCGCTTCGGCGCTGTCGTTGATAATGCCGGCGAGATCGACGACGTAGTCGGACGGCGCGGCAGGAGGTTCGGGAGTGGCGGCAGAGGCAGGTGAGAAACAAGAAGCGAGAAGCAAGAGGGCAAGAATGAACGATACGATAGAAACAGTACACAACGTCTCTTTACTTCCTGCTTCCCCCTCCATGCTTCCTGTTTTATTTATGTGCCTGGAGCTCATCGATGACGGCGCCTATACGCTCCGTGGCCTTGTAGTACTCTTCGAAAGCGGTCTCGATCTCGCCCTTCGAGAGGGTTATCTTCCTCTGCTTGAGCAGGAGCATCTTCTTGAATATGTCCGTCTCGACCGCGACCGTCTCGCAGAGCCGGTCGAGCACCGCGTGCTTCGGCACCGGCGGCTCCTGCCCCATGAGAGAGATGATCGCCCTGAAGAGGGGAATGTACCCGGTAATGGACTGGGAGAGCTTTTCGACGAGAAGCGGCTTCTTGTCGAGCGTGGCGACATACCCTTGCCTCAGCCCGATCAGCTTCGTCTTCACTTCGCGCTCGCACTGGAGCCTCAGGTGCGCCTTGTCGATCGTCAGTCCCTCGAGGATATCCTCACCGTAGACGGTCCGGTGGATGAGCCGCAGATCGGAGAACTCGATGGGAAAGACGTCGAGAGAGCCCCGGATATACGCGGCGGTCATGATGAGCGGCGCCGCGACATTCTTCTTCCTGTATTTATCGCCGATGGAAGCGAGGAACCTGAGGAAGCCGAAGTCCATCTCCTTGAGAACGACGAGGGAGTTGATGTCGGACACCTTTTCCTGGTAATCGGGCGTAAGCGCGCTGCCCGTGATGTGGAGAGAATGGAGGGCGCCGCCGTACCGGGCGAGCAGCTCTTCGAAGAACGGGGCTATCCGCGCAGCGACCGCCGGATCGACATCATATAAGGGTAACGAGGGACTATCAGACGGACTCATGTGAAATTATACCATACCGGAGGAAGCGCCCCGGCTGACGAAGGGAGGGGTTGCCTTATGCCGCAGGCATTTGCGCGATCTCCCGTTATTGTGACCTCCGTCACGGCGGCACCGGGGCTGTTTTTCTACAATAGCCCCATAGGCTGCCAGGAACAACAACATCCGGCCGGAGGCCCTCCTCTCCGGCCACTTTTTTTCCTCCCTCCCCCGCTCATTGTGCCAGGCGCTCTAAAATTATAACTTGACATTATCTGCTCCACTGGTGATAATGTGCATATGCACAAAATCAGCGAAGGAGGCATGGTATGAACGTTTGTTTTCCCGTACAGAAGGACGAGGGGCTCGAAAGCACGGTCTTCAACCACTTCGGCTCGGCCCCCCTGTTCGTCGTCGTCGACCTGGAGACCGGAGCGGTATCGACCATCGTCAATAAAGACCAGCACCACGCCCACGGCGCCTGCAACCCCCTCAAAGCGCTCGACAGCCGGAAGGTTGACGCGGTCGTCGTCGGCGGCATCGGCGGCGGCGCCCTGAACAGGCTGAACCAGTCGGGCATCAGGGTCTATCGCGCCGATGCGGCGAGCGTGAAAGAGAACGTCGCGAGACTTCAGGCGCAGCAGCTGCGTGAATACATGCCGCAGCAGTGCTGCGGCGGCCACACGCACGGCGGAGGATGCGCACACTAGCTCAGCTCGACCGCCGTTGCACAGAAGACGCGACGAGAGACTCCTCACTGTTGCGCATGCCCTGACAGGGGCGCTGGACAGAGATATCCAATTTTCGCAGAAAAGTATTACAATAGCGCTACGGAGAATAATCGCGACCGTGTAAGGAGGGTATTCATGCGAGACGATCTGTTCATAACAAGGGTGAGGGCGTTTCATTATGCCGTCGGTATTTTAGGAAACCAGCAGAACGATCCTCTCTGCGCCCAGTGCGCCGCCTTTGCGAGAACAGCCGAGGCGGTCACCAGCCGTTTCGCCGAATTCCAGACGGCCCATGCTGCGGAGCGCAAAAGACTCCCCGAGGAGCTCTCCGACATCTTCAGGGATATCATCGATAAGATAGCGATGCTCGACCGGCCCGACGAGCCGGTGCGCCAGAAGAAAGCGGGGAACTGCAAGCTTCCCTCCGGCCTCTGTTTTACCAAGGAGATCTCCGCCTTCTTCGAGAAGCTCGGGAGCTGAGCGCCGCAGCCGGGAAAGAGTACGCGTAATGCCCCGTCCAAAGAAGCCGAGAAAGTGCCGGTGCCCGTTCAAGGAGCACCAGGGACCGATCTGCAAACCTGTAGGCATGCCCATGAACGAGCTGAAGCAGGTCACGATCTATCGCGACGAGCTCGAGGCGATGCGGCTCTGCGACCTGAAGGACATGACCCAGCAGGAGGCGGGAGCGAGGATGGGCGTTTCCCGGGGCACGGTCCAGCGGCTCCTCTCGAGCGCCCGCAAGAAAGTGGTCAAAGCGATCACCGAATGCAAAGCCCTCGTCTTCGAGGAAGAGACGAATACTAAAAGCTGATCGAGAGGAACAGGTATTGCGTATTCAGCCCCTCGTTCTTGTCGTACAGGCTCCCGTTGGAGAGGTGGCGGAGACGGTAGGATGCCCGCAGGAGCCGCTTGCCCGCCGTCATCTCTATGCCGGCGCCGGCCATGGCGCTGAACAGGAAGGGCCCGTCGAGCTCCTTCCCGTCGATCCTCTTCCGGCTCGCATAATTCACCCCCCCGCCTATCTCGATGAAGGGCCGCACTGTTCCTGAAGGCGCTATCGCTCGAATAAGGGGAGCGATTCCCGTAATCACCGTCACCCGCCCCTCGTGCTCGATAAACTCGATATCCCCCTCGACGCCGAGACGGAACACCCGCGAGCCCGCCAGGGGTATGAAGACTGCAGGGGAGATGAGAAACTGCGTGGAGTTGACGCCGTTGAGGTTGATCCCCCCGCCGAGACCCAGCTCAAAAAGACGCCCCCCCGCCGCTGCATCGCACACAGCGCCGGCGGAGAGGACCAGGATCGTACAGAGCGCAAGCACCATCCCCGACGCGCGGACGACCGTCTTCATGATCTCCTCCTGTTATAATCCTGTACTAAGCAGGGAAATAAACAGCGGAACGGCTCCGAGGAACTCTCTTTTTTAAGTGTAGCGCTTTTTAACGGCAACGAAAAGAAGTTTTTCAGGCTTTCGCGTGCACCTTTTACTGCGTTCCGGCCGGTGTCCCGTCGCCGAGGCCCGGGAGTATTCTGGAGTAATGACGCTCCTGAGGCCCCATGCGCAGCCGCAGGGAAAGAAAGTGACTCCACCACGGTAGCCAAGAAGCAATAAGTCTACCACTGTAAAGCTCACTTGACTAACCGCTCTCTTTTTCCTTCACATCGGTTCATGTGCCACTCAGATTCATGTATACACTTGTATACCTGTCTGATTATGTATATACTATAAGTGATTCACAAAAGGGTTGCGGGGGGTGCAATGCTTGAGAAGCTGCCGCGTTTAGAAGACGACGACCTGATAACGCCTGAGGTCGGACTGTGGGCGGAATTTAAGTACAGGCTCGTGTGGAACTATGCAAAGATGTTCTCATCATCAATGAAATCAAAGTGGGATGCCCGGGTGTATATAGACCTCTATGCCGGTCCGGGACGCGCCAGACTGGAAAAAACAATGACAATTGTACCCGCCTCTCCGCTGCTGTCCTTAAACATTGCAGATCGGTTTGATAGATACATATTTTGTGAGAGCGACAGCATGAAAATAGAAGCCCTGAAAAAAAGAGTTGTACGGGATTACGCCGGGATCGATATCCGTTTCGTTGAGGACGATGTCAACAGCAACATCGAGAAGGTTATTTCACAGCTACCTGCTCATCGAAAAGATTTCAGAGTCCTCAGCTTTTGCTTCGTCGACCCGTACAGTATCAGAAATCTCAATTTCCAGACCATTCAACAGCTGTCGGAAAAGTATATGGATTTTCTCGTTCTCATACCCTCGGGAATGGATGCGAACAGAAACATTGATGCCTATTACATGCAAGAGTCGAGTACGGCTATCGAGTATTTTACCGGCTCCCCGAATTGGCGGGACGAGTGGCGTGCTCAAAGAGGCCGCTGGGATACGTTCGGTTCGTACTTTGCTGATCTCTTTGGAAGACAGATGAAGGCATTAGGATACATTTACGATGGGATTGCCGATATGGAGCTTGTGCGGTCGGTAGATAAAAACCTTCCGCTCTATCATTTGGCCTTCTTCAGCCGCAATAGATTGGGACAAAAGTTCTGGAAAGAAGCCAGGAGATATAGCGACGATCAACTCGACCTTCTATAATATCCGGCAAGGAGATGCGCAATGGCTCAGGCATCGAAGATAGAATGGACTCAGGTGACATGGAATCCTGTTACCGGGTGCTCAAAGATAAGCGAAGGCTGCAGGAACTGTTACGCTGAGCGCATGGCGTTGCGTCTCAAGGCAATGGGCAGTACACGCTATCGAAACGGTTTCAAACTGGCGCTTCATCATGATCTGGTAGATTTGCCCCTCCGCTGGAAAAAACCCAAGATCATCTTCGTAAACTCAATGAGCGACCTCTTCCATAAAGATGTTCCTTTGTCATTTATAAACAATGTGTTCACGACTATGAGCGAGGCACGCTGGCATGTATTTCAAATTGTGACGAAGAGAGCCGAGCGGCTTTCGGAGATATCAAACAAAGTCTCCTGGTCTCCGAACGTGTGGGTCGGCGTAACCGTTGAATCAAACAACTATCTATCTAGGATAGATGAACTCAGAAAAGTTCCTGCCTCAGTCAGATTCATCTCAATAGAACCGCTACTATCCGATCTGCCGGATCTCTCACTTGAAGGAATCGACTGGGTCATCGTCGGTGGTGAGTCAGGCCCGAAGAGCAGAGCCATGAAAGCCGAATGGGTGCGTGATATTAGAGAGCAATGCATCAAAACTAATGTCCCTTTCTTCTTCAAACAGTGGGGAGGGTTCAGGAAATCTAAAAGCGGCAGGATGCTGGATGGCTGCGTATGGGACGAGATGCCAGCAATGGTACCTACAGGGGCGGTTTAGGAGAGGTAGTTCAAGAGAAACCAGTATCTAAAAGAGAGAGATGCTATAATCCGATGGGTAAATAGCTACATTTCGATGAGCGAGGGGGATATGAATATTTCCAAGTTATCTTTTGGCGCACCCGCTGCTGAACGTGATATTGAGAAAGGACTTATTGAGTATTTCGTTGAGTCTGATGCTTATCGTCGTATTTTTAATAGGGAGAAGTTCATTTTATTGGGAAATAGAGGCTCAGGGAAGAGCGCCATTTTTAAAATCTTAGCAGAGAAGGAAAAAAATGCGGGCACTTTGGTTATTGAGCTTTCACCAGAGGATTATTCATATGAGATGTTCTCAGGAATAATGGCAAAAGAACATCAGGGATTTTGGGCTAAGCAGGGAGCGTATGCTGCTGCTTGGAAATATCTAATTTATATCTCAGTTATGAGAAGAGTTTCAGGACGTGGTGGGCTAAAGAGTGGAGCGGCCGCCAAAGTATATAATTTTTTGAGAGATAATTTTAAAGGACATCAAGACAATCCACTTGATATTCTTTTATCGTATTTAAAACGTTTTGAAGGGGTTAAAGTCGGACCTTATGAGGTCGGTGCGAAAACTCGTGAGTTACAGAAGCTTTATAAATTAGAAGAAATACAATCGCTCATACCGGATATTATTACTCTTTGCAAGCGCCAAAATGTTGTCCTGCTCGTAGATGAGTTAGACAGAGGCTGGGACGCATCAGAAGATGCTAAAGCATTTGTGGCAGGTTTGTTTCAGGCTGCTATTAAAATCAATGAGCATGCTCCATCTTTACGCGTATTGGTTTCATTAAGAAAGGAGCTTTATGATAATATCCCGGCTTTATATGAGGATGCCCAGAAGTATAGAGATATCATAGAAGAGATTCAATGGGATGAGCCTATGCTAATGCAAATGGTTACTAACCGGATTAGGTACTCTTTGCCAGAGCTTAAAGAGAAATCTATCGAGGAGTGTTGGAACTCAGTTTATGCTGAAACTTTAGATTACAGACAAACTAAGTCTTTTAATTATATGGTTGATCGCACTCTCTATAGACCTCGTGAAATAATCCAATTCTGTACTGAAACATCGCTCAAGGCAAGAGAGGTTAACTCGTGGCCTATCGACTATGATATTATCAGTAAGACCGAAGTAAAATATTCAGAAGATCGTGCTAAAGATATTGCTGCGGAATATAGGTTCCAGTATCCTGGCCTGTTAAAGGTGTTTGAGATCTTTCGTGGACTCTCCTACAATTTAGATCGCGACGGTCTGGAGCTACTGTGCCTAGGAATAACAATGGAAGAGTACAACGTTGATGAGGCGTCATCTTGGTGTCACAATCAGTCGCCTGAATTTCTAATTGAGGTATTATGGAGGATCGGATTTCTCAGGGCCCAAGCCGTGGGAGGAGTAAAAGGATTGAGAAGGAGTGGCAGCTCTTATCTCGGCCCCCATCAAATATCAAATCTCAATCTCCATACTATTTCTCGATTTCATGTTCATCCCATGTTTCGTAGTTTTCTTGCCATGAAAGAATCGCGGACTTGAGGTTACCCAGCTCACCGTCGAGGGAAAAAGGTGGTACTCAGCGACAATGTCGGGTACCGCCACCTGGAACATCGTGCCGTTGAGCACGGAGAGACATATAACGAAGCCGAGCGACAGGAGAATCTTCCGCCGTGCCTGCACCTCATCCATCGATGCACTTCCTTGCCCTGTTCAGCCGGTATCAGGCACGATGCAGGCCCGAACGGCTCGAAATCCCTATGCTCTCTCTATAACAACTTCGTCTACTTTCTTATTCCAGGAGAGGCGCTGCTACAGAGCCGATTCATAGCTCACTTCCCGCCTCCCATTGCGCGCTCTATATTCGCCTGCGCGACTTTGTAGTCGTACAGCGCCCCGTTGTATGCGGTCTCGGCGTTGCGGAAGGCGATGAGCGCGTCCGTCACCTCTATCGGGTCTCCCACGCCGGCATCATATCTTCCTGTGGCGATGTCGAGGTTCTCCCGCGCCTGCCGCACCGTCAGCTCGGCGGCGCCGATGCGCTCTTCCGCCTCATTCAGGTTGAGATAGGCCTGCTGTATCTCGAGCAGGATGAGCTGCCGCAGGGACTGCTCGTTCGCCCTGACCACATCGAGCGTCGCCCGTGCCTCGTCCACCTGGCTCCTGGTGAGAAATCCATTAAACAGCGGGAAGGAGACGACGGCGCCCACGCTCCATCCGTCGTCCAGGGGTGTCCGCTCCCCTGATGCCGAATACGACGCGCTGCCGCTCACCGTCGGGTAGTAGCCCTTGCGGGCGAGCTCGACCGACTGTTCCGCCGCGCGCCCCTGGAAGAGCGTCGACTGGAGGTCCGGCCTGTTGGCATAAGCGCGCGCAACGGCGCTGTCGAGCGATATATCGTATTTGGCGAAAGAGAGGCTGTCCTCCACCCTGAACTCCGGGGCGGTGGGGATGCCCATCGCATTCCTGAGCGTCACCCAGGCGATGCGATAGCTGTTCTCCGCCCGTATCTGGTCGAGCCGCGCAGTGCTCAGGTCGACCTCCGCCTTGGTCACATCGAACTTGGGTTTCAGCCCCACCTCGAAGAAGCCCTTCGCCTGCTCCAGGTGCTGCCCGAACTGCTTCACCACCTCCCGCGCCACCTCCCTGTTCCGGTCCGCCCGCAGCACGCCGTAATAGGATTCCCGGACATTGAGGACGATCTGGTCGGTAACGTCCTTCAGATCCATCCGCGATGCGTCGAAGGTGAAGCGCTGTATCCTGACCTGGGTCGAGGTCCTGCCGAAGTCGTAGAGATTCTGCCGCAGGGCTGCGGTTCCGCTGAATTCAGAATTCCGGCCGACGATGGTCCGCGATCCGGAACGGGAGGTGAAGTCGGAGGTGTCGTACCCTGCGGAGAGGTCGATCTGCGGGTAGTAGGAGGCAGCAGCCTGCCCTATCCTGCTCCGCACCGCCTCGACCGAACTGCCTGCGGCGGCGATGGCCGGATGACTCCGGAGCGCGATCGCCACGCACTGTTCGAGAGTGAGGAGCTCTCCCTCACGCAACACCCCGCCGGCTGTCGCACCTCCTGCCGCATTCGTCCCGTTCACCGCAGGAGCGGGATCCTGCGCTCCGGCAGGGACGCTCACGACCCCGGCCAACAGCAGCACAACCGACAGCACAATAACAAAACTACACCGTATGCCACGCATAAGCAACTTCCTTTCTATCACGTTCACGAAGCGCAATCCATCCTATTCATACCTCACTCCACGCCATAGAGATGCTATGCTCTGTGAGCGGTATGGTGAGCTTGCAGGAGGGCATGGATGCCCCCCCTTATCTGATAAATGGGCGAGCCCCCACACCTGCCCCAAAAAGACCTTGTCTTTCTGGGGACCCCATAGAACAGAAGGGCCCCGAAATGGCGAAGGCATTTCGGGTTGAGGGCAGGATGCTTTCTGAGAATGAGTCGAACAGAGCATAGCATCTTTATGGCGTGCGCAGATGCAGACGAGCCGATCGAGAGCTTACTCATACCGCAGCGCCTCTATCGGGTCGAGGAGCGACGCCTTGTATGCCGGGTAGAACCCGAAGAACATGCCGACGACCCCCGAAAAGCTGAAGGCCAGGACCACCGAGAGCAGCGAGACCGTCGTCGGCCATCCGGCGAGGGCCGAAAGGATCTCGGAGCCCGATATCCCGATGACGATGCCGAAAATGCCCCCGATCAGCGACAGCGTGAGCGCCTCTATGAGAAACTGCAGCCTGATATCCCAGGTCCGGGCCCCTATCGCCATGCGTATACCTATCTCCCGCGTCCGCTCCGTGACCGAAACGAGCATGATGTTCATGATCCCTATCCCGCCCAC
This sequence comes from Nitrospirota bacterium, assembly GCA_040752355.1. Lineage (NCBI taxonomy): Bacteria > Pseudomonadati > Nitrospirota > Nitrospirota bacterium. The sequence goes on from JBFMHE010000004.1 coordinate 99,473, forward strand.
GAGGAGCGAGACCGAGGCGATGGCGCCGAGCAGTATGGTCATCACCCTGGTCGACTGCTCCTGCGTCTGCATCATCTGGGTGAGGTTCCTCACCGTAAAATCGTTATCCTGCCTCGGGCCGAGGCGATGGCGCTGTCTGAGCAGCTCGGTGATCTGGTGTTCGGCGTCGTCGAGGTCGTCGGCGCTCTTCGCCTTCACCATGATCGTCCTCACCATGCCGGGAAAGGCGGTCCCGAAGAGCTTTTTCTGCGCCGTCGTCACCGGCACATAGATCACATCGTCCTGGTCCTGCCCGTTCGGGGACTGGCCTTTGCGGTCGAGCATGCCGACCACGGTAAAAGGGACGTTCTTTATCCTCACGACCTGCCCCACGGGATCGGCGTCTCCGAAAAGATTGTCGACCACCGTCTGCCCGAGCAGGGCGACCTTGGCCGCGCTCCGCACATCGTCGCCGGTAAAGGCCCTCCCCGCAGCCAGAGGCCAATCCTTGACCTGCAGCATATCCGGGGTCGTGCCGGTCACCCCCGTCGACCAGTTCTGGCTTCCGGCGATGACCTGGCTGACGCCGTTCAATACCGGGGCGACATACTGGACAGCGGGGCTCTCGCGCTGTATCGCCTCTGCATCGGCCATCGAGAGCGTGGACTGCGTTCCCGCTCCCATCCGGACCCCGCCCGAGGTCGTGGCGCCGGGCAGTATGATGATGAGGTTGCTCCCCATGCTCGAGATCTGCTCGGCTATCCGCTGGCGCGCTCCCGAGCCCACGGCGAGCATCGCGATGACCGCGCCCACGCCGATGACGATCCCGAGCATCGTCAGCGACGAACGCATCTTGTTCACCATGAGCGACCTGAACGAAATACTTATGGTAGAGGAAAGATCGATCATATCCTTAGCTCTCAGCCATCAGCTGTCAGCTTTCAGCAAAGACAAAAGGCACAACGCGCAGAACCGTGCTCCCGCGAAGCTGCCGGCAGTCTGCCGATGGCTGACTGCTGATAGCTGATGGCTCATTCACATCGCCTCATCGCTCACGATCCTGCCGTCGACGAACCGGACGATGCGCCTGCCGTACGCGGCGATATCGGGCTCGTGGGTCACCAGCGCTATCGTTATTTTCGACTCGCTGTTCAGCTTCACGAAGAGCTCCATGATCTCGACGCTCGTCCGGGTATCGAGGTTCCCGGTCGGCTCGTCGGCAAAGATAAGCGGCGCTGCGTTCACCATGGAGCGCGCGATCGCGACGCGCTGCTGCTGCCCTCCCGAGAGCTGGCTGGTGAAGTGGTGCTCCCTCCCTGCAAGCCCTACGGTCCGGAGCGCCTCCCGCGCCCGCTCCCTGCGCTCCTTGGGCGGCACCCCGCTGTAGAGCATCGGCAGCTCGACGTTCTCGAGCGCCGAGGTCCTCCTGAGGAGGTTGAACCCCTGGAAGACGAAGCCGATCTTCCTGTTCCGTATCGACGCGCGCTCATCGCGGCTGAGCTGCGCCACATCTTCGCCGTCGAGCAGATACCGCCCGCTCGTCGGGGTGTCGAGACACCCGAGGATATTCATAAAGGTCGATTTGCCGGACCCCGACGGTCCCATGATCGCGATGAACTCCCCCTGCTCGACGCTGAGCGAGACATTGTCGAGCGCAGTGACCGCCACATCGCCCATCCGGTACACCTTCGCGAGCCCTTTCACATCGATGAGCGCCATGTCCTCCTCTCCTTAAAACATCCGGGGGCCTGACGGAGCGCGGCCGCCCTTCTGCTTCTCGAGGGATTCGACGATCACGCCCTGCCCTTCCCGCAGCGCTCCCGGCTGGACTTCGGTGTACATGCCGTCGCTTATGCCCGTGGTTACCGCAACCCGCTTCGGCGTACCGCTGTCGAGCACCCACACTCCCCTGCCCTTCTCCTTGTGCTGCGGCTGCTGCGGCTTCTGGCCGGAGGACCTTTTGCGGTCGTCAGGCAGCCGGAAGCGGAGCGCCGCGTTCGGGACCCTGAGCACATCGCTCTTGCTCGAGACGACAATGGAAAGGTTCGCCGTCATGCCGGGCTTGAGCTTGAGCTCGGCATTGTCCACCTTGACCACCACATCGTAGGTCACCACATTCTGGACGGTGATAGGGGCATTTCTCACCTCGGATACGCTGCCCTTGAAGACGAGGTCGGGATAGGCGTCCACCGTAAACTCGACCGGCTGCCCCACGGCAACCCGACCGATATCGGCCTCGGCGACATTGCTGTTGATCTGCATCTTCGTGAGGTCTTTCGCTATGGTGAAAAGCGTGGGCGTCTGGAAGCTCGCTGCCACGGTCTGCCCTACATCGACGCTCCTCGAGACGACGGTCCCGTCGACAGGGGAGAGGATCCGCGTGTACCGGAGATTGATCTCGGCCATTCTCAGGGCCGCCTCTGCCTGGGCCACCTGCGCCTTTGCCGCGCTCACCTGCGCCCGCGCGGTCTCGTAGTTCGTCTCCGCCGTATCCACCTCGCTGCGGGCGATGAAGTTCCTGGCGAAGAGCTCCTTGTTGCGCTCCGCGGTCCTCTTCGCGTCCGCACGCGCAGCCTCGGCCTTATCCAGGTTTGCCCTCGCCGAGAGGAGATTCGCCCGGGCCTGCGCCACCTGGGCCTCGAAGGTAGCGGGGTCGATCTGCGCGATCATCTGCCCCTGCCTGACCGGGGAGTTGAAATCGACATAAAGGCTCTTGACGGTGCCCGAGACCTGGGTGCCGACGAGGACCGTCGTCACCGCGTTCACCGTGCCCGTTGCAGTGACCGAGGCCGAGAGCACTCCCCTGGTGACCTCCTCGGTCCTGAACTTCACGCCGTTTTCCCTGCCCCCCAGCAGCGCAAACGCGACGGATGCGAGGACTGCAACAACAACCCCTGCCATGATACTCTTTTTCATCATGTCGTAAACTTCCCTTTCATTTCACGGTGCCTCTCATGAAGATATCGACGAAACCCCTGATCGTGGCATGCACATCGATGCTGCGGTATTTCTTGCGCATCAGGATTTCGTTCACATTGAAAAAGGAGAACAGCATGCCCAGGTAGGCGCGCGCGGCGGTCTCGGGATCGAATTTGCGCAGGGCCCCCTTCTTCTGCATCTCGCTGAAATAGGAGGCGAGGGCCTTGAAGACCTCGTCGACGAAGGTGTGGTACACCGTCTGGATCTTCTCGGGATATCGCTGCATCTCGGCATGCATGATCCTGATGAGGTCTTTCCGCTGGTCGAGGGTCTCGAGGAAACGGCGCGCGATCACCGTCAGCGCCTTGTCGTACGCCATGTCCCGCACTTCGGGGAGTATCCCCTTGAGGGCCGGCAGGAATGAATAGGCAGTGATGACCTCTTCGAAGAGCTCTTCCTTCGAGGAGAAGTGGCGGAAGAGCGTCACCTCGGCGATGCCCGCTTCCCGGGCGATCTCCCGTGTCGTCGCGCCCAGATACCCTTCACGGGAAAACAGCTTCAGTGCTGTTTCGAGTATCTTGTCCCTCGTCGGGACCGCTTCATCCGTATGCTGCATACTGCCGCTGCTCCCTCTCTCAATACGGCACGGAACCGCAGAAGACATAGGTGTAAGTGCTTACTAACATGGTAGATTACCGCAGAGCGAGGGGCGATGTCAATGGAAGGGGTGAAGGGAGCTCACAAGGGGGCTGCGAAAAAGGGAACAGGACCGCCGGTCAGCTCTTGATGCAGACACTCCTGACGAAGGTGAGCGCCGAGAGCGCGTCGAGAAGTCTTTTGAGCGAGGTCTTCCGGTAGAAGGCGACGGTGAAACGGAAGGTCGTCTCCCCACCCTCCCTGCAGTGCTCGTAATCGACATTCTGGACTATCGCCCCGGAGCGCTCGATGACCGAGGTGAGGGAATCCTCATCGACATCCGCCTCGGCGCTGACGGTGACGAAGCGGAAGGTCTGCTTCGGCATCTTCCGTTCGACGATTCTCAGCACCATGAGGGTGATAAGGGTTATGATGAAGGCGACAATGCTCGCCAGGTAGAGACCCCTGCCGATGGCGAGCCCGATCGCCGAGACGATCCAGATGCAGGCAGCGGTCGTCAGCCCCTGTACCGTGAAGCCCGTCTTCAGGATGACGCCCGCCCCGAGAAAGCCGACGCCGGTGATCGCGCCTGCCGCGATCCTGCCGGGATCGGCCCGGACATAGGCGGGGTCGAAACCGTCCAGCGTGATATTGTACTCGGAGACGATCATGAGGAGCACGCAGGCGACACAGACGAGCAGCTGCGTCCTGAACCCGGCAGGCCGGCCGTGTATCTGGCGCTCGAACCCGATGATACCGCCGATGACGGTGCCGAGCAGAAGGCGGAAGACTATTTCGGTCTCTGAAATCATAGAATTTATTATAAGTTATCGACGATACGTAATGATAGTTGAGGAGTGCACGCTAAGGGATGGTCTTCCTCGGGCTGGCGGATGCCTCCGGCGTTGCAGCAAGCCCGAGCGAGGCGAGCTCCTCCACGATCAGAGCGGCCAGCCGGGGGACGCCCGCCCTCACCTCATCGGACAGCTCGAGCCCCGTATCCATGCTCTTGGGCTCGATACCGAGGAGCACGATGCGCCGGGGCATCGAATCGGTCAACTGGGCGGCGGCGAGGAGATCGGAGAGCCCGAGCTGGTGCGGAGATATCTTGCTGTTGAAGAGAGCGGGAACGTCAGCCCCTTCCAGGCGAATGATCGTGCCGGGCGGATTTCCTGTCCTCACCACATCGACAATGATGACGGCGTCCCTGTTCTGGATGTAATGGAGCAGCTCGATGCCCATGGTGCCGCCGTCGATCACTTCGACGCCTTCGGGCACGCGATAGCGGTCCTGGAACTCCTCGACGACGCGGACGCCCGCGCCCTCATCGCTCAAGAGAAGATTGCCTATGCCCATGACGAGAATGTTCATGATTATAAATATAGAATCCGGGAGCCGGAATTCCGGCTCCCGGATTCTGAGCCTAAAACGCCCTTACCTTCACGATCTCCTTCTTGTCCGTATCGACCACATGGATCGCGCAGGCGAGGCAGGGATCGAAGGAATGGACGGTCCTCAGCACCTCGAGCGGCTTTTCGGGGTCTGCGACGGGATTGCCGATGAGCGACGCCTCGTAGGGGCCGAGCTGGTCGTTGCCGTTCCGCGGCCCCGCGTTCCAGGTCGAGGGCACGACAGCCTGGTAGTTCTTGATCTTGCCCTTGTCGATAACGACCCAGTGCGAGAGCACGCCGCGCGGCGCCTCGTGGAACCCGAAGCCCTTGACCTCGCCCCTCGGGAACTCGGGGCGGTTGAAGGTGGCCGTATCGCCTTTCGCAACATTGTCCATGAGCGCCTGCCACTGCTTCTGGAGGGTCTCGTACATGACTGCGCAGCGCACTGCCCGGGCGGCGTGGCGGCCGATGGTAGAGTGGAGCGCAGCGAGGGGGACCTTCGCGCCTGCAAGGCTGCTCACCGTGGCGAGGGCTTTATCGGCATACTTCTTCGTCGGCGCATGGCCGGCCGCGTACATGCAGAGGACATTCGCGAGGGGGCCGACCTGGGCGGGCTTGCCGTTGAAGGTCGGCGACTTCACCCAGGAGTATTTCCCGTTGTCCTGGAAATCGGTGTACTGCGGAACGGTCTCCTCCTCCCACGGATGGCGGCTCCAGGCGCCTTCGTACCAGGAGTGCTTGACGCTCTCTTTGACGCCGGCCCTGAAGAGCTCGTCCTGGAAGCTCCTGATCGGCTTGAAGCTGCCGATATTGCCGGCCTCGATAGAGCCGCCGGGGTGCTCGAAGAGGGTGCCCCTGGTATCCATCGGGAAGTCGGGGACAGAGAGATAGTTGGTCACCCCTGCGCCGTACCTGGTCCAGTCGGCATAGAAGGCGCCGACAGCGCAGACATCGACGAAATAGACTTCGTTGACGAAGTCGCCGAGCTCGTCGATGAGGGTCTTGATGTAGTAGAGCCGCTCCATGTTCAGCGTCGAGGGGCTGTCGGGGTTGATGGGATTCGCAACGCCTCCGACCGCGAGGTTCTGGATATGCGGGGTCTTGCCGCCGAGGATCGAGACGATCATGTTCGCCTTGCGCTGGTACTCGAGCGCCTGCAGGTAGTGGGCCGCGGCGAGGAGGTTCACCTCGGGCGAGAGCTTCATCGCCGGGTGGCCCCAGTAGCCGTTCGTAAAGATGCCGAGCTGCCCGGTGCCGACGAAGGTCTTCAGCCTCTCCTGCACTTCCTTGAAGTGCTGCGCGCTGTTCTGGTGCCAGGTCGAGACGCTCTGGGCGGTCTGCGCGGTCTTCCTGGGGTCTGCCTTCAGGGCCGAGACGATATCCACCCAGTCGAGTGCGGAAAGGTGGTAGAAGTGGACGATGTGGTCATGAATGGCATGGGCGGCGATGATGAGGTTTCGTATGTATTGCGCATTCAGGGGGATCTCCATCTTCAAGGCGTTCTCGACGGCCCGCACCGAAGCGATGGCATGCACGGTGGTGCAGACGCCGCAGATCCGCTGTGTGAAGAGCCACGCCTCGCGCGGGTCGCGCCCCTTGAGGATCAGCTCGATGCCGCGCCACATCTGGCCCGACGACCAGGCGTTCTTTACCTGGCCGCCGTCGATCTCGCAGTCTATTCTCAAATGTCCTTCGATTCTTGTAACCGGATCAATCGTGATTCGTTTTGACATGGAATATTCCTCCTCGATAGTTATGCATGCTTCAGGCTCGGCAGCACGGGAAGGGTCTTGACAAAGAGCAGGTAGCCCATGATCTCCACCGCGATCAAACCGACTGTTATCATTGTTTCCGAAAAGGACGGGAAGTAGTGCCATCCGGGACCGGGATCGAATCCCACCAGGAATGTGTTGAAGCGGTATACCGCACCCGCCAGCAGCATGAGGACGGCGCCGATAAAGAGCATGCGCGGCCTCTCCCTGTTTGCCGGGCTGAAGAGAATAACCGTGGGTATCAGGTAGAGCAGGTTTTCGACAATGAACATGATGCTCTTCATATCTCCCCTGAAGACAAGGCCGAGCTCGCCTCTTCCGATGAGGTCGCCGAACCGTATCACGAGGTAGAGCGCAAGGAGCTTGGGGATAATCGCGCTGAGCTTGGCAAGGAGGCCGGTCTCCAGGGGCCTTCTGAATCCGACGGAAGAGAGGATCGATTCGAAGACGACGATCGCATACCCCATGGTAATCGAAGTGATCAGGAAGAGCAGCGGCAGGAATCCTGTCTGCCAGAGCGGGGAGACCTTCTGCCCGGCGATATAGACCAGCAGCCCCAGCGACGACTGGTGCATGGTGGGCAGGAGCACGCCCACCGCGATGAACAGGAAGAGCACCTTCCTGAGCACTTTGAGCATCCTCTCCTTGTTCCATCTCTCCAGAAAGGAGGGGGCGAACTCTATCCAGAGCACCATGATGTACGTCGTAACGCACAAGGCCACCTCGAACATGACGGAGCTCAGCTGGGAATACCAGGGAAGGATCAGATTGTACGCCTGCCAGTAGCGGCCCACGTCGAAGAATATCGATACGCCGGCAAGCGTGTAGCCGAACATGCTCGCGAGGATCGCGGAGCGGATGAGGGGATAATAGGTCTTTTTATTGAGCACATATACCAGCATCGCCAGCGCATACCCGCCGCAGGCAAAGGCAGTGCCCACGACCACATCATAGGTGATCCAGATGCCCCAGGGGTACCCGTCGCTCATGTTGGACACCGCGCCGATGCCGTAGACGAAACGCTTGACGAGCAGGACGCCTGCAAAGAGCGCAACGGCCGCAAGCACGAGAAAAGGCCTGGTGACGATTTTTCCGCCGAGCGGTCTAAACTCTCCCATGTCTCTCTCCTTTACCGATCATCGTTATTTTTGGTGCTCCTGTGTACTGCATAAAGAAGACCGCCCAACAAGGCGATAGGAGCGATCATGCCCCGGTAGATCATATGCTGGAGCCCTTCGGACCGGGCGGCGTCGGATGTTTCGGAGAGCTTCGGCATGCCGAGCTTGTCAAAGGGCACACCGGCGAGCATGAGCACCTGGGTGCCGCCGCCTTCCTTCTCTCCATAGATACGCGGCTGGTATACCGCCTCTACCGTGCGGTGCGACGTTTCCCTCGAGCCGATGCGTCCAACAGGGAACCCGTATTCCTCACCGGGTTTCAGGGTCAGTCGGTACCTGGCCTCTTCCAGCAGGTCCTTTGTCGTGCCGAAGAGCGACGCGCCGGTGGGGCAGAATTCGCAGCAGGCCGCGTAGCCGCCCTCTTTGATGCGATGAGAGCAGAGCTGGCATTTCCTGATCTGCGGAAAGGGGGCGTCCCACTCGAACTTCGGGATATTGTAAGGGCACGCGACCTGGCAGTAACGACACCCCAGGCAGGCGCCCTTGTTGTAGCTGACGATCCCGCTTTTGGGGTCTTTCGTCAACGCGGAGACCGGACAGGCAGAGACGCAGGACGGGTCGATGCAGTGCATGCACTGGCGCTTGACGAACGAGAAGCCGTCCTCCCTGTCCTTCGCAGCGCCGGCGCCGTGGGTATACAGCTTTATGATGTTGAGGGTTTTGCCCGAAAGGTCGATGGCGTTGTCCCAGAGCTGGTCGGTCGTCGAAAAATCGGGGGGCATGCTGTTGTGCTCCTTGCATGCCGCAACACAGGCCTTGCAGCCGATGCAGAGCGTTGCATCATAGAGAATACCGACCGCTTCCGGGGGCATGGCTTTCTGCTGCCGCGCAAAAGGCTGCGCAAGGGCGGAAGGGACATCCGCAGCCAACAGCAGCCCGCCGCAGGCAACTCCTTTCAGGAAATCTCTTCTCTTCATCTCCATGGCCTACTCCTCTTTCTTGGTGGATTTCTTCGCCTGCCCAGCTGCATCGCCGTCATGATCGCCGAGCCTCTTGGCGAGTGTCGCGCCCGCGCCGATGGCAGCGCCGGCCACCCCCGCGACAACGGCGGCGCCGGCGATGGTGATGCCGCCTCCCTTCTCTTCGTGGATGCGCGGATAGGTCGCCGGCGGCGTGACGCGATGGAGCTTGGCGACGGTATGGAGCGGGGTGTTGAAGCCGACCCCTTTTTCGCTGCAGCCGAAGCAGGGATGCCCGGCGCCGACCGGCCAGGTGCCGCCGCCGGTGTCGCCGAACTGGAGGGTAGAGCAGTTGTTGAAGGTCTCGGGCCCTTTGCAGCCCAATTTGTAGAGACAGTAGCCTTTTCTATGGTTATCATCGCCGTACTGAACGGCGAACCGCCCTGCATCGAAGTGAGGGCGCCGCTCGCAGTTCTCGTGGATCAGGCGGCTGTAGGCGAACTTCGGCCTCCCGTGGTCATCCAGCTCGGGGAGCTTCTTGAGGGCCAGGAAGTGGAGCACGGTCGAGAGGAGGTTGTAGGGATTCGGAGGGCAGCCGGGGATCGTCACGACCGGCTTATCCTTGATGATCTCGGGAACGCTCTTTGCGCCGGTAGGGTTCGGGCCTGCCGTGGGAATGCCGCCCCACGAGGCGCAGGAGCCCATGGCGACGATCGCCGCAGCATGGGGAGCGGTCTCCTTGAGGATATCGAGGGCGGTCTTGCCCGCGATCTTGCAGTAGATGCCCCCGTCTTTCGTCGGGATGGAGCCGTCGACGACGAGAATGAACTTTCCCCTGTTCTCCTGGATGGATTTCTGCTTGGCAGCCTCTACCTGATGGCCTGCTGCAACACTGAGCGTTTCCGAATAGTCGAGGGAGATGAGATCGAGGAGGAGATGCTCCAGGGTGGGATGGGTCGACCTGAGCAGCGACTCGACACAGCCGGTGCATTCCTGGAACGAGAGCCAGATGACCGGGGGGCGCTTCGGGCTGGTTATCGCTTCAGCGATCTTTGCGCCCATGCCCAGCGGAAGCCCCATGCCAGCCGCCATAACAGTACAATATTTCAGGAAATCTCTTCGCGATATGCCTCCGAGCTTTTTCCTGACATCATCGGATTCGTGCTCTTTCATAGTTACCTCCATTCATATTTGTCACTGATCTATAAATATAAAAGGGACTATCGAGCAAAGCAGCACTGTTATGGTCGCCATGTATTTTGATGTTATTAACATTATAATGTCAATAAAATAATTGAACAAGCCCCTTTCATTATCTGGAAAGCAAAGAATGTCGGGAATCACGAGTCGGGGTTACCGTGACGACCTGAAGGCGCGTTGCAGTATGAGCGTCTCCGCAAAAAAGAAGGCCCGCATATGACAGCAGGCGAAAATCATATACAAGCCGGGTCGGAAAAGCAGAGACGATATATTATTTCCCTACGAAATACATCTTCCAATAGATGAGGAAGATGCTGTACACCAGGAGCGCAGCAAGGGCGGCTATTACCAGCCGTGCTACCCATTTCGATCCTTTCTCCTTCATTATTACCCCCTTCAGATACAAGGTTCGTACGCTGCTGCTCTGCCTCTCTACCCTTATTCAGTACCAAATAAGCGGCAATGTCAAGGTAAATTTTTGCCGCCCAGCATCTCTATTATGGAATGCACAGCAAGGGGGACCGCATCGCGTACCGCCCTTGTCATCGCCGTCCCGAAGTGCGTCACATCGGCAGCCTCTATGGCGACTATTGAGATGTCATCCGGCAGCTCGAGCCCCATGCGCCTGCCGGCATCGAGAGCGCTTTTGAGCGTGGTGTCGTGAGCCGAGGCAGTGTGGAGCGGCATGGAGATGTCGTCCAGCGCAAGACAGCGGACAGCACCGGCTTGTCCGTCCGGCGTGCAGACCGCATCGACAAGGATAATGCGGTCATAGCCGACCATCGCCTCCATCAGCCGCAGGCCGCCTACCGAGAGCTCCATAATAATGAGGTCGTCGCTGGCAGGAAGCTGCTCTTTGAGCTCCCGCACCACCGCAATGCCGACGCCGTCGTCACGGAGAATCGGGTTGCCGAGGCCGATGATCAGGGTCTTCTTCATAAGCGAATCCTTACTTATCGCAGGTATTGCGCCATCTCCCTGAGCACGGTACCCTGCGCATCACGGATTATCACGCTCAGGGGCATCGTGCCGGGAAGGGAGTGCGTTGCGCAGGCAAAGCAGGGGTCGTAGAGCCTGAAGGCCATCTCTATCCTGTTGAGGAGCCCCTCCTCGATGATGCTCTTTTTCCGTATCAGCGTTTGAGCGGCCTTCTTGATGGATAAGGCGATCGGCGCATGGTTATGGGTCGTGCCGACGATGAGGTTCACCCTGGTCAGCACGCCCCGCTCATCGGTCCGGTAGTGGTGCAGCAGGGTGCCCCTCGGCGCCTCGACAGAGCCGACCCCTTCCGAAGGCTTCTCCCTGGGGATGGTGCGAATGTGCGGGTCGGTGATCTCCGGATCGCGGCTCAGCTCGAGCATACGCTCCGCTGCATAGAGCAGCTCGATCAGCCTCGCCCAGTGGGTGGCGAGGCGGTTGTGGACCGGCCGGTAGCGGCCGTCGACCTTCCTCGACCCGAAGGTCTCGAAGAAGTACTCGAACGCCTCCTGCGCGTACGGCGTCGCCATGCCCTCCGCTGCATTGAGCCGGCTGAGCGGCGTCGCACAATAGACGCCGCTCTCGCTGCCGTCGGCAAAGCCCTTCCAGCCGACCTTCTTCAGGTAGGGGAATTTCAGGTAGGTCCAGGATTCGACATGCTCGGCGATGTGCTGGCGGTAGTCACGCGGATGGAAGCGCGCGAACTCCCTGCCGTCGGGATCGACGATGCGGAGCATCCCGTCATAGAAGTTCACCCGGTCCTCGTCGTCGACCGTCCCCATATAATACGTGCGGTGCAGGTAGGTGTCCGAGAAGACGCTTTCGCGGAAGGCGGTGTCGCCCTGTAGTATCCGGCTGAAGAGGTCGAGGCTGTAGAGCGCGAAGGCGACATTCCGCTCTGCCGCTGTTTCGATCTCCCTGCGCTCCTCTTCGGTGACCGGTTTGCTCCATCCCCCCGGCAGCCCGCTGCAGGGGTGTATCGCCCTTCCCCCTATCGTCTGGATGACGTGGTGATTTCTGCGCCGGCACTCGATGACCTCCTTTCCCTTTTCGCTCCCGATCTTCCGCAGCACGCCGAGGAGGTTCCTCTCTGCCGGCGGCGCATCGGGCCCCACGATGAGATCGGGGCCGCCGAGGGCGTAGAAATGGGTGGTGTGGTCCGCAACGAAGAAGGCGCTGTAGAGGAGCTCCCTGATCTTCCGCGCAGCCGGAGGCGGTTCGACCCGATAGAGCGCGTCGAGCGCTTTCGTCGAGGCGATATGGTGCGCCTCGGGGCAGATACCGCAGATGCGGTTGGTGATATTCGGCATGTCCTCGGCAGCGCGGCCGATGCAGAACTGCTCGAAGCCCCTCAGCTCGGGAACAATGAAGTAGGCGTTCGCCACCTCCCCCTCATCGTCGAGGAATATCTCGATCCTGCCGTGTCCCTCGAGCCTGGTGACGGGGTCGATGCTGATCTTCTTCACGCCCGTCCCTTGCCTTTCCGGTCCGCCGCCTCATCCGTGACAGGAGAGGCCGGCCGGGCCCTGTTCAGGAGCGCGTGGGCGAGGCTGAATTTGTAGAACGTGCCGACCGGGTCCACAATCGGCTCGAACGCGGCTTCGACTTCACGCTGCATCGCCTCTTCCGGCTGCCCGGCGGACCCCGCATCGGTGATGGATGCCAATGCCGAGAGCATGGCCGCGCCCTGGTCAGCCACGCCGGCCGGGGCGCCGTAACACCCGATGCAGGGCATGTTCGCCCCGGGGCAGAGAGCAGTGCATCCTCCCCTGGTGGCGGGCCCCATGCAGACGATGCCCTGGTCGATGAGGCAGCGCGTGCTGTCGGGTATTATCTCGTAGAGGCGGCGGAAGCGGAGCCTGCGCTGTTCACGCCCGGTCCAGCTCCTGATCCGGGGACACTCCTCGCAGAGCGCCCTGGTTCCCGCTCCGAGCACGGCGCCCTTCTCCGGAAGCCCGCTCGTGCCCATGAAGAGCTCCATAACTGCTTCGAGCTGGTGCGCCTCGGGAGGACAGCCGGGGATCATATAATCGATATCCACGGTCTGGCGCACGCTCCTGACCGTATCGTAGAGGCCGGGGAGCCGCAGCTCGCCCTCCGCCACCCGGGTGCTCAGGCGCGGGACGACCGCGGGATCGGTCACTGTGGTGCTCGGGTTGTCGAGATAGACCGTGATCAGGTGGTCGTCCGCGGAAGAGAGATTCGAGAGACCCGGCATGCAGCCTTCGACAGCGCAGGAGCCGAACGCGACAAAGACGGCGGATTTCTTCCTGAGCAAACGGGCCATTGCCTCGTCTTCTTCGGTACGGATAGCGCCGTTGAAGAAGGTGAGCGCGAGAGCGCCGTCGGCAAGGCCTTCGATATCGCTCTTTTTGCCGTCCATGACGCAGGGCCAGAAGACCGGCTCGAAGGCCTCGGCAAAATCGAGGATCTTTTCGTTTATGCCGAGCAGGGCGATATCGCACCCCCCGCACGCTGCGGCCCAGTACATGGCGAACTTCGGCTTGTCCGCCATCACCGCTCTCCCTGCAGCGCGGCGGTCCCGCTCCTGCGGCCAGCGATCCCGAGCGGGCCGAGCCTCTTCAACCGCCCGGTCATGGCATTGACCGTATCCGCGAGCACCGCTCCCTCCGAGGCCGAGAGCCAGACGAGCCGGAGCCGCTCTTCCTCTATGCCGAGCTGACCGGCGAGCTTCTTCAACAGATGGAAGCGGCGGAGGGTGCGCAGGTTGCCGCTCTGGTAGTGGCACTCTCCCGGATGGCATCCCGCGATCAGGACGCCGTCGGCGCCCTCCCTGAATGCCTTGAGCACGAACTGCGGCTCTACCCTTCCGCTGCACATGACCCGTATGATGCGGAGGTTCGGCGCATACCGGAGCCGCGCGGTGCCCGCCAGGTCCGCCGCACGGTAGGTGCACCAGGTGCAGAAGAAGCCGACGATGACCGGTTCAAAAGGCTCGCTCATAGCTCGTTAAGATCAACCATAAAAAAGGACAATTTGAAAATGATGAATTCATTCATTGTACTCTTTTCATTTTGATTGTTTATTTCTGTCATAGAGTATCCCCTCGATCTCGGCCATCACCTGCTCTGCGGTAAAGTGCGCTCCGGTAATCGCCCGGCTCGGGCAGGCAGCGACGCAGACGCCGCATCCCTGGCAGAGGGCGGGGTTGATCGCAGTCGCGCCCTGTCCCTCCTGCGCCGCAATGGCGCCGTAGGGGCAGAGCTCGCAGCAGATGCCGCAGCCGCTGCACCGCCCGTCATCGATGCGCGCCCGCAGCGGCTCGAGCTCGACCTCTCCCCTGCTGATGAGCGCCAGGACCCTCGAGGCCGCGGCCCCGGCCTGGGCGACCGTATCGGCGATATCCTTGGGTCCCTGGCAGGCCCCTGCGATGAAGACGCCCTCTCTCAGAGTGGCGACCGGGTCGAGCTTCGGATGGCGCTCCGAGAAGAAGCCGGCAGCATCACACCCTATGCCGAACGTATGGGCGACCTCCCCGGCATCGGCACGTGCCTCGATGGCCGGGCTGAGGATGACCATATCCACGGGAATGCGGCGCTGGACTCCGAGCAGGGTATCCTCTGCCTGCACCACGAGCTTCCGCTCTTCGGCCTTGGTGTAGGCGGTGTCCATGACCGCCGCCGCCCTTCCCCTGATGAAGTGGACGCCCTCTTCGAGGAGCTTGTGATAGAGCTCCTCGAAGGTCTTTCCGCCGGCGCGCATATCGATATAGAAGTTGTAGACCTCGGCGCGGGTCCGCTCTTTGATCAGATGGGCGAACTTCAGCGAGTAGAGGCAGCAGATCCGGGAGCAGTACTCGCGGTAGTTCTTGTCGCGGCTCCCGACGCAATGGATGATGGCGACGCTCGCGGGCTCGGTAGCGCCGTCGCGGAGCACGATCTTGCCGCCGGTAGGGCCCGCGCTGCTGAGCATCCGCTCGAACTCGATGCTCGAAAAGACGTCGGCATATCGTCCGTAGCCGTACTGCGGCACCTGCCGCGGATCGAAGAGATCGAAGCCGGTGGCGAGGACGATGCTTCCTACGCTGAGGTCGAAGAGCGCGTCTTCCTGGTTGTAGTCGATCGCCCCGGCAGGGCACTCCTTTTCGCAGACCATGCACTGCCCTGTTTCGAAGAAGCTGCAGTGCTCGCGGTCGATCACCGGGAGATCGGGGACCGCACCCGCAAAGGGCTTGTAGCACGCATGCCGGTACCCGAGCCCCTCCTCGAAATCGGTATCGATCACTTTCCGGGGGCACTTCTGCACGCAGATGCCGCACCCCGTGCAGCGGCTTTCATCGATGGAGCGCGCCCTCTTCCTCACGGTCACCGTAAAGTTGCCGATATATCCCTTCACTGCTTCCACCCCGCTCCAGGTCAGAAGCGTAATGTGGGGATGCTGTTTCACCGCAGCCATCCGGGGGTGGAGCATGCAGGCCGAGCAGTCGAAGGTCGGAAAGGTCTTGTCGAGCTGGGCCATATGGCCGCCGATACTCGGCCGGCGCTCTACGAGATAGACCCGTCTGCCGGCGTTGGCGATCTCGAGCGCTGCGGTGATCCCGGCAATGCCCCCTCCTACCACCAGCGTTTCGGGGTTGATCGGGACTCTCATCGGCTGCAGCGGCTCGTGGAGGCGCACCCTGCTGACCGCTGCAGCGACGAGGGCCTTGGCCTTTTCCGTGGCCTGTGCGATATCACCCGTGACCCAGGCATCCTGCTCCCTGATGTTCGTTATCTCGAGGAGGAAGGGATTCAGCCCGGCCCGCTCGCAGGCGGCCCTGAAAGTCGCCTCGTGCATATGGGGAGAGCAGGCGGCGATGACGACGCGGGTAATGCCCTTCTCCTGCCGGTCCCGCTTTATCGTCTCCTGGCCGGAGCCGGAGCACAGGAACATATCGGTCCGCGCCACGGCAACGTCCTCGATCGACGAGGCGAAGGCAGCGACCGTCTCGACATCGACCGCCTCGGCGATGTTGGCGCCGCATTGGCAGATATAGACGCCGATCTTCTCGCTCACCGCGCATCTCCTGGCCATGGCCTGGGCATAGGGAGCGCGGTCCCGCTGTCGCGTCTCGTCCCGGTCCTCCCTGCTCCCGGCGATCCGCCTCTTCTGCGGGAGAGCACCGGCTCTGCCGAGACGATCTCTTTACCGATGCCGAGCGCAAGCGGGTCGATGCCGAAGGCGAGCCCGATGAGCTGCGGGAAAAAGAGCACCGGGATCGAGAACGAGGTCGAAAAGCAGCTGTTCACATCCTCCTGGTAGGCATCGAGGTTCATCTGGCAGACCGGGCACGACACGGCAATGATATCCGCCTTGCATGCAGCAGCGTCTTTGAGTATCCTCCGGAGGAGCTCATATGCAGTCGTTGTTTTGATGTGCGGCATATGCCCCCCGCAGCAGCTCGCCTTCATAGTGAAATCGACTACGGTTGCGCCGAGCGCAGAGAGCAGGCGGTCCATCGAGGTCGGGTATTCCGGATGGTCAAACCCGCCCCTCGGCCTGGTCAACATGCAGCCGTAGAAAGGCGCCACGCGCACGTGGGCCAGCGGGCTCGTCACTTTGCTTGTAATGACTTCCAGTCCTATATCGTTGAAGAAGATATCGAGCAGATGCCGTATCCTCAGCCCCCCGGGCTCGTAATGCACGCCGCCCTCCGCAAGCGCCGCATTCACCGACTCCTTTATCCCCGGGTTCTTGAGCATCACCTCATCGGCCCTTCTCAAATTGAGGTAGCACAGGCTGCACGACGTGATCACCTGGGAACAGCCCTCGGGAACCAGCGCCAGATTGCGCGCAGAGAGCGCATAGTGCGCCAGCCGGTTAAGGGAGAGATACTCGGTCGCTCCGCAGCAGTTCCAGTCGGGGATGTCGGTAAGCGTTATGTCGAACACATCCATCACCGCTTTCGCCGACTGTGCATATGCTAAAGCCATGTGCTCGGAGGAGCAGCAGGGGTAGAGAGCATACGTCATACGTTACCTCCTATCTTCTTGGCCTTTTCCACGATGCGGCGAAGCTGTTCAATGCCCTGTATCCTCGAGGGACCGAGCACGATGCGCTCTTTCTTGTAGAGCTTCAGGGCCAGCGAGCCCCAGGAGTGGCGGTCGGCGGCATTATGGGTGAGCCGGTAGCGCATGGCGAGCCCGAAATCGAAGCTCCGGCCGTAGCGCTCGACGAGGGTGACGAAGGTCTTCGAGAAGTCGTAGGCGTCCGTGATCATCACAATGCCCTCGCGCACCGCCATCTGTTTCAGCGTGTACATGATATCGGTGATCGGTATCTGCTGCGGACAGCGGACCGTGCAGTAGTAGCAGGACACGCAGAACCACGGGGTATTGCTCGAGAGGACCTCGTGCCTGAGCCCTGCCTGCATCAGGGCGAAGAGGTGGCGCGGCGTATAATCCATATCCGCAGCCGAAGGACAGGAGCCGCCGCAGGTGCCGCACTGGAGGCAGTGGGGCAGCAGAGCGCCTTCAGGCGTTGCGGCGATAACTTCCTGCATAAAGGTGCGGTCCTCCCTGTGCGGCAGAACCGCCGAACGCCCGCCCTTGCTCCTGAACGGACCGGCGGCTCCTTCGTCCACGCCTCCCGGCCCCTTCGAAAACGGGGAGGGCGCTTCATCCTCCTGGTATATGAGGAAGGTCTCTTTGATTTCGGTAAGGTTGTACCCCTTGCTCTTCAGGGCGAATATCCACTTGATCGTATCGACAACGCTGCAGGGATAATAGAACTTTACGCCGCCCGTCTCCTGCCCTTTCCGTATCCCCTTGGGGAGAAGCCCGGTCTGGACATAGAACTGGAAGGTCCGCTTGGTGAGCTTGTAGTCGTCTTCGGAAAGAATGCCGATTATTTCATCGAGAGTATAGAGCGGCTCGTTTTTCTCCTGAGTATCCATTCATTAGAATATACTGTTACTAACAGTACATGTCAAGGAAACAATGAGGGGGATGCTTTCTCTTTTAGTATCAAAAAGTTCAGCAGATTCTGGGGAGCTGCTCTCCGGTCAGCATATCAAGGACTCTCGTATTGCCGACAGCGGTCTCGAGGAGGACCCGCCGCTGCGGCTCGGCAAGGACTTCTCCAACGATGGCCGACTGCCGGCCGAGGTGATTTTTCCTCATCGCATCAAGGACATGAGTTGCCGAATCCCGTGCCACCACCGCGACGAGCTTTCCCTCATTGGCGAGATACAGGGGGTCGAGCCCGAGAAGCTCGCAGGCGCCCCGCACCTCCTCCCGGACCGGGACAGCCTCTTCCCTGACGATCATCCCGTGTCCCGAGGACGCCGCGAATTCGTTGAGCGTCGTTGCCAGGCCGCCCCTGGTGGGGTCGCGCAGCGCCTTTACCGCCCCTTCGATCGAGAGCATCTCCCTGACAAGGGCGTGGAGCGGAGCGCAGTCGCTCGCGACGGGGACCTCCATCTGTATGCCTTCGCGCTGCGCCATGACGGCGATGCCGTGGTCGCCTACATAGCCCGAGACGATGATGAGGTCCCCCGGCGAACACCGCGCCGGGGAGAGCGTAACGCCGCCCCTCACTATGCCGATGCCTGCGGTGTTGATGAAGATCTTGTCTCCCTTGCCGCGTTCCACCACTTTCGTATCGCCCGTGACGATCTTCACTCCCGCCTGCTCCGCCGTGCGCGCCATCGAGTGCACGATCCTCTCGAGCTCATCCATCCCCAGCCCCTCCTCGATGATGAACGAGGCGCTCAGGTAGAGCGGCTCGGCGCCGCCCATGGCGAGGTCGTTGATGGTTCCGCATACCGCGAGCGTGCCGATGTCGCCGCCGGGAAAAAAGATCGGGCTCACGACATAGGAATCGGTGGTAAAGGCGAGCCGCGGTGCAGGCGTCTCTGACGAGGCGATACTGAAGACGGCCTGGTCATTGAGCGGGGCGAGGAGCTCGTTGTCGAACGCCTTCAGGAAGAGCTCGCCGATAAGCTGGTGGCTCAGCTTGCCGCCGCTGCCGTGGCTCAAAAGAATACACCTATCGCTCATGCTTCCGATCCTTGCTCCTCAGAATTACGCTGTAGAAAACACAGCGCACATTACATTCGAAATTCCAAGCACGAAATTCGAAACAAGGTCAAAAATCACGATTGAAAACCGCAGCCTTCGAGTTTCGGATTTCGTATTTCGTGCTTATTGTTTGTTTCTCCCGTATTTATAGTACGCTGAACAGGTTCCTTCAGACGATACCATGCACGGCCCCTGCGGGGACTCCGGCAGGCAGGAGCTCCCGAAGAGCGGGCATTCGTAGGGGCTCATCACGCCCTTGATGATGTCGCCGCAGGAACATCCCGGCGGCTCCTCATCGCTCCCTGCGCCGAGAGCGAACCGCTGCTCGGCGTCGAAGGCGCCGAAGGACTCCCTGATCTTCAGACCGCTCGAGGGGATCATCCCTATCCCCCGCCACGAGGCATCGGCCGTCCCGAAGACCTGCTGCACGACCTCCTGCGCCTTCCTGTTGCCCTCCTCTGTCACGACTCGTGTGTACTGGATCTCTATCGCAGCGCGGCCGGCTTCGATCTGCGCAGCGAGCATATGGATCCCCTGGAGCACATCGAGCGGCTCGAAGCCCGCGATGATACAGGGCGCGTGGTAATCGTCGGCAATGAACCGGTAGGCGCCGGCGCCGATCACGGCAGTCACATGGCCGGGACAGAGGAAGCCGTTCAGCTCGACCTCGCCGCTGTCGAGGAGCGCCCGCATCGCCGGCGGAGTGAGCTTATGCAGCGAGAGGAAAGAGAGATTCTTTATCCCCCGGTCCCTCGCCATGATCATCGTCGCGGCAACGGTCGGAGCGGTCGTCTCGAAGCCGACCGCGATGAAGAGCACCTCTTTCCCGGGGTGCGTCGCTGCCAGGGCGAGCGTATCCATCGGAGAATAGACGACCCTGACATCGCTTCCCCGAGCCTTCTCCTCCTGCAGGGACGAGGCCGAGCCCGGCACCCGCATCATGTCGCCGAAGGTCGCCGTGATGATATTCCTCTCCCTCCTGATGAAATCGATGATGCGGTTCAGGTCGCCCGCCGACGTCACGCAGACCGGGCAGCCGGGCCCCGAGATGAGACGGATCGTCTGAGGCAGGACATCCCTGATGCCGTATTTCGAGATGCTGTGGGTATGGCTTCCGCATATCTCCATGATCGCCGCCCTCTTGGTAGAAAGCGCGCGGATACTGGCCAGTATGCCCTGCGCAATATCCTTCTGCCGGTATTCGTCAACGTACTTCACGACCGCACCTCATCACCGCACTTCATGATCTCCGGGGTCCTCTCGGAGGAATTCGCTCAGGAGCCGGAGCGTCTCCTGCGCCTCCGCATCATCCACCTTCTGAATGGCGAACCCCGCATGGACGATGACATAATCGCCCACCTTCACGTCGTCCATGAGCATCAGGCTCGCCTCTTTCCTGGCGCCCGCCACATCCACCTTCGCCATGGCATCCGTAATCTCTATGACCCTGCCGGGTATTGCTATGCACATATCCGCTACACTCCTCGCTTCGCGCGTTCGCAGGCGACGATCGCCTGGCCCAATGAGATGCAGCCGTCATTGACCGGGACCTTCCGGTGGAGCCGGACCGTGAATCCCGCTTCCCTCAATGCCGCTGCTGCACTGCCGTAGAGCAGCCTGTTCTGAAAAACGCCGCCGCTCAGCACCACGTCATGGATGCCATAGGCGCTGCGCGCCTCCACCGCGGCGTCGACGATGACAGCCGCGAGCGTATGATGAAAGCGGCGGGCGATTACCGGCGGTGCAACACCGCGCTTGATATCCCCGACGATGCTCCGGATCATCGGCCGCACATCGATATCGCCGCACCGGCCGGGGGAGATATCTTTTTTATTATACGGGTACGGCTCCCTGATTTCCTCTTTGCAGGCATGGGCGGCCATTTCGAGGCCGACGGCAGCCTCTCCCTCATAGGTGATGCGGTCCCGTATTCCCAGCAGCGATGCTGCTGCATCGAAGAGCCGTCCCGCGCTCGAGGTGAGCGGCGTATTGATCCTGTTCCTGATCATCGTCATGACGAGGTCGCGCTCCCTGCGGTCGAAGCGCTCCGCGAAGGAAGGAAGCGCTGCCAGGGCGTCCTCGCCGAAGGTCTCGTACAGATAGGCAGCCGCGCAGCGCCACGGCTCTCTCGCCGCGCGGTCGCCGCCGGGGAGCGGAACATACCCGAGATGGGCCACCCGCTCGAACGACGCCCTGTCGGCGCGCAGCACCTCACCGCCCCATACAGCGCCGTCGTCGCCGTATCCGGCGCCGTCGAAGGCGATGCCGATGACCGCACCGGTCAGGCCGTGCTCGGCCATGCAGGCCGCGATATGCGCGTGATGGTGCTGCACCGCGGTCCGCTGCCCGGACGGAATGCCGTGCTGCTCGGCATACGCGAGGGCGAGTTTCGTACTGAAATAATCGGGGTGGAGGTCATGGGCGATCACAGCGGGCTCGACCCTGAAGGTGTTCTTCAGGTTCTTCAGCGTTTCCCTGAAAAAACCCTGGGCCGCGTAGTGCTCGAGATCGCCGATATGCTGGCTGACGATCGCCTTCGTGCCCTTCGTCAGGCAGAAGGTATTCTTGAGATCGGCGCCGCAGGCGAGCACCTCTGCTCCGCACTCCTCACCGATCTCGATCGTCTCGGGCACAAAGCCGCGAGCCCTCCGTACTATGGTAATTTCAGGAGCTGACTGCTGATTGCCGACTGCTGACTGCTGCCTTAGCACGTGCACTATCGAATCATCCACCCTCATATAAATATCCCGGTTGTGCAGAAGAAAAGCGTCGGCCAGGGGTGAGAGCTTTTCGAGCGCCTCCTCGTTGGTGATCACGATAGGCTCTTCCGTCCTGTTGCCGCTCGTCATGACGAGCGCGGTAAGAGGACTCCCTGATGACGGAGGATCGAGGAAAAGCAGGCAGTGGAGCGGCGTGTACGGAAGCATGACGCCGAGGCTGTCGTTCCCCGGGGCCACCGGGGCCGCAAGGGGCGAGGGGAGGCGTTTCCGGAGCAGCACTATCGGCCGTATCCTGCTCTCGAGAAGCCGCCGCTCCTCATCCGAAAGGAAGCACACCATCCCGGCTGCCGCGGCATCGGGAACCATCAGGGCGAAGGGTTTGTTCGACTTTCTCTTCCGCTCCCGCAATCTCCCCACCGCCCCTTCGTTCGTCGCATCGCAGCAGAGATGGAAACCGCCGAGCCCTTTGACAGCGACAATGGCCCCCTGCTTCAGCAGTTCCACGACAGCCTGTATCGGGTCCTCCGCTGAGGAACGAGCGCCATGAGCTATGAGCTCTACGTTCGGTCCGCATGCGGGGCAGGCGTTCGGCTGGGCATGGAAGCGGCGGTCTCCGGGGTCGTGGTATTCACGGGCGCATGCAGCACAGAGAGGGAATGCCGCCATGGTCGTCTTCGCCCGGTCATAGGGGATATCGCGCACGATCGAATAGCGCGGCCCGCAACTGGTGCAGTTGATGAAGGGATAACGGTAGCGCCGGTCATGCGGGTCCTGCAGCTCTTTCAGACAATCGGGGCATACCGCGATATCCGGCGATATCAGGGTAAAGCTCCCTTCTTCGGCATGGCTCTCCCGTATCGAAAAATCGCGGTAACGGCCTCCGCCGGCGAGGCGTTCTACGGAGAGGGTATCGATGCGCGACAGCGGCGGCGGTGCGGTACGGAGCTCATGCACGAATGCCTCGATCGCCTCTTCACCGCGCGAGCCCGCGGCATCGTCGCTCTCGACCTCGATGAGCACTCCCCGGGTAACGTTCCGGCAGAATCCTTTGAGGCGGTGCTTGAGGGCGAGATGGTAGACAAAAGGACGGAATCCGACGCCCTGAACGACTCCGGTCACCTGGACGATCGCTCTCACCCTGCTGCTTTTTCCGCGAGAAAGTCGCTCCATTCCCTGATGCCGGCGCCGTCCGTACAGGACGTTTTAAATATCTTCAGGTGATGATTTATCGAAAGCGCGTTCTCTTCCGCCCGCCGGAGGTCGAAGTTGGTATAGGGAGCGAGGTCGATCTTATTGATGATGAGCACCCTCGCGGCATGGAAGAGCGCGGGATACTTGAGCGGCTTGTCGTCGCCTTCGGTGACGCTCATGACAGCCACCTTCATGTCCTCGCCGAGGTCGTACTCGGCCGGGCAGACCATGTTGCCGACATTTTCGAGAATGAGGAGCCGCACCGCGCCCTGTTCGAAGAGCCAGGGCAGGGTATGGTGGATCATATGGGCGTCGAGATGGCAGGCCTTGCCGGTGGTGATCTGCTTTACCGGTATGTTATAGCGAAGGAGACGCTGCGCATCGAGGTCGGTCTGGAGGTCCCCTTCGATCACCGCCAGCCCGAAGCGTTCGCGCAGGCGCTCGACCGTGCGCTCGATGAGAGTGGTCTTCCCCGACCCCGGCGAGCTCACCATATTGATCGTATAGATGCCCCGCTCTTTGAGGGCCTTCCGGTTCTCCTGCGCCAGGGCATCGTTCCTGCCGAGTATCTTCTCGTCTATCGTAATATCATGCATCGAACTGCTCTCCCTCCATGGATATGATATCGAGCTCATGCCCGGCGACGTGGTCGATGGAGAGGCTGCTGCATGCAGGACACCGCGAAAGATACCCTTCGATGCGAAATTCCCTCCCGCACTCCCTGCATCTGCCGGTAAGCGGGACCTCCTCGATCTCGAGGACCGCGCCGTCCAGCGGGGTATCCTTGATCGAGGCCTCGAAGCAGAACCGCAGCGACTCGGGCTCGACAGCGGACATCTCCCCTATTCTCACCCGCACCTGCCTGAGGCGTTCAACCCCATGCCGCGCCATATGCTCTTTCACAATATCGAGCATGCTCAGCGTTATCGACATTTCATGCATCGCCCGTCTGCTCCGTGTCGTTGCCAGTACTATTTTTTAGTATAGCATAGGCGCCGCCCGCAGCCTTTGCGCTCCGCTGAACCGATCAGGCGCAGCTCCCGGGCTCAGCTGTTTTTGACTCGTGCGGACCCTTCGTGATACTATACATTTGAATCTTTTGAATCTTTCCGCTCAATCAACATCCTTGCAACTGGGAGTGCATAGGGTTCTGGTGTCCCTCCTGGACTTCAAATCCAGTGTTGCCGGCCACAATCCGGCAGGGTGGGTTCGATTCCCACACGCTCCCGCCACTCCTGCCTTATAATTCAAGTGGTTCATTAATTTCAACTCTATGTCCCGGATATGTCCAGGGGGTTGTTCAATCGTCAACTGCCCTATCTTGGCGTGCAAGGCCTTAACGTCGGGGCCGATCTCGTCCTTCTTGCCATTGGCAAACACTTCCTCTGCTTGCTCCAGCATCTGCTTCTTCCATTCCGTGATCTGATTCGGATGCACATCAAACCGCTGGGCCAACTCCGAAAGGGTTTGTTCCCCTTTGAGTGCTTCCAGCGCTACTTTTGCTTTGAATCCTGCTCCGTGATTCCTTCTCGGTCTTCTTGCCATTGTCGCTGCTCCTTTTAGTCCTCTTATTGTAGAGCAGCTTTATCACTTATGTCCCTGTCTAATTTTTCCAGACCAGCTCTGAGCGCCAGAAGTTGAGGAAACGACCTCAGAAAGCAGCTGCATAAAACCGGACATTTCTATTTTGGTAAAAATAGGACATTTCTATTTTGGCTTGACACGGCAGAAAGATTTATGTTGAAATACATAGAATACTATGTATATAATTACGTATCAATAGTGAGAGGTGCTGCATGTTGGTTGAAACGGAAAAAATGATCCCGGTAACAAAATTGCAGAAAGAGCTTACCCGGAAGCTCAGGGAAGTATCCGAGACAGGCGAGCCTCTCTATGTGCTCAGGAACAATGAAATGGCGGCAGTGATACTCTCTGCTGAGGAATACGAAATGCTGAAGCAGGCAGAGGAGATTCTTGAGCACTTTGAGATCGCCGAAACGGTTGAAAAGAGGTTGAAGGGTCATGATCGGTCTAAGAATATCCCTTGGGAGAAGCTGAAGAAGAGGCATGGCGCATAGGATTGAATTCATCCCCGATGCTGCAGAAGACTTCAATTCCCTCGATAAATCGATAAAAAAAGAAGCGACGAAAAAGATCGACGCTCTTTCGGAAAACCCTTTTTTAGGCGCCCCGCTCGGAAACAAATTCGGAATAAACCTGACAGGGCTTTACAAGCTCTACTTTGCGAGAAAGAAATATCGCATCGTCTACCGGCTGTTTGGTGAGCAGATAGAAGTGATCGAGATAGTCGGTATCGGCAAACGTGATAAGAAAGAGATATACAGGCTTGTTGCAAAACGATTGAAGAAATTATGCAAAACGGGAAGTGGTGGATGCTTTCCGTGAGGTCCAGGAGCGGGAAAACAAGGTGGTGGAACTGAAGACCGCCACCAAACAGCCGCCACGGTGCCGGCAAACCCAATGCTGGAGCCAGCTTCCATGGGTTCGATTCCCACACGCTCCCGCCATGACTCCTTTTTAATTCAATAGCTTTATCGTCTTCCCCCTCTGAATCGGTGAGCATCGCATATCCTCCTTGATGTCCATTGATAATACTGGATATTCTTGTTCTATTCCGATCAGAAGTGTAAGCTTTTCCGACAGAGTGTCGAAAAACCTTGCACTTCTGGCAGGTCTGAAACATTTAGTACCAATAACTTATATATGTGGACCAAAATTTGCTTGCTATTGAGGGACAGCATAATTTTTCTCTGGACGGCGGGACGCCGTATGAGGCATACTGGAAGGTGCCCCGGCAAGGGGTGCAGAAGGGGGCATGATGACCGGTGGTTTCCACCTTGAGTCAGCCGACAGACCATCCAATCATTGGGGGACCACCTCTCGAATGAAGCGCATACTGATTGTCGACGGCGAGCCGCTGATTCGTTACTCTCTGGAGAAGCTCCTCAAAAACTACAACGTAGAGGTCAAGGCCGCAAAGAACGGCGCGGAGGCGCTCGTCGAGATCAACGCATGCTTTTACGATATCTGCTTTCTCGATCTCTGGCTCCCCGACAGCTACGGCATCGACATCCTCAAGCGCATAAAAGAGACGTACCCGATGAGCAAGGTCATGGTCATGTCGAGCTCCCCGATCAGCGAGGAGACGAGGGACATCCTCGACAAGGAGGCGTACGTCTTCATAGCAAAGCCCTTCGATCTCCCCCGCATACGGTCGCTCGTCAAGCAGCTCTTGGAGGAATGCGAACAGCAGCGCGCCGAGGTGGATGATGGGGACAAGACCTTCATGGAGCGGCGGCGCTTCGAGCGGAGGCCCTTTGCCAGGAGCATCACCTACTCCGTCAGCAGCTTCGATGTCCTCAAGCCCAAGATGGTCGACCTCGATGCAGAGATCGTCGATATCAGCGCCGCCGGCATGGGGATACGGACAGACTATCCCCTCGACCCCGGCAGCGTAATCCGCTTCCCCGTTATCGGTGACGGCATCAACAGCATTGCAGGCGTAGTCAAGAATACGGTCGCGCTCGACCGCGACCTGTATCGGGCCGGCATCGAGTTCGTCTAACCTCTCCCCTTCACGCCGCCGTCAGCGCCGTACGCCGAGGATGCCGTCCACCTGGGAGATTTTATTGACCAGCGCGGTCACCTGGGAGCGGCTCTTCACCTCGAGGGTGAACTCGAGGAGCGCCCGCTTGTCATGGGTCGCCGTCGCCTTCAGCTGGTTGATGTTCATATCGGCGGCCGATATGAGGGCGGTGAGATTCGCGAGTATGCCCGGCTTGTCCATGCTCTCGACATAGATCTTCACCAATGAGGTGAAGTCGCCGTTCTGGCTCCATTCCACCTCTATCAGCCGTTCGTGGTCGGATGCCAGCCGCTCGAGATTGGGGCATTCCCGGCGGTGGATGGTGACGCCCTTGCCCTTGGTGATGAATCCCGCGATCTTGTCGCCGGGGACCGGAAAACAGCACTTGGCGATATGGTACATCACGTTATCGATCCCGGTGATGCTGATGACGCTCCTGCCGTCCTTGTGCTGTTTCGCCACTTTGGGAGGCGCCGCCTCTTCCGCTTTTTCAGGCCCGAACTTGTTCACCACCTGATGGGCCGAGATCTTGCCGTACCCGATCGAGACATGCAGGTCCTCGAGTGAGACGAGGCTCATCGTCTTCAGGATCTCGTCCATCTTCTCCGACTTCAGGGTGGCCAGGGGCAGGCCGTGGCGCCGCATCTCGTCTTCCAGGAGCTTTGTCCCCAGCTCGATGCTCTTTTTGCGCTCCTCGGTCTTGATCCACTGCTTGATCCTGCTCTTGGCCCGCTGCGTGACCACGAACTTCAGCCAGTCCTTGCTCGGGCCGTGCGCGGGCGAGGTAATGACCTCGACGACGTCGCCGCTGTTCAGTTTATACCTGAGCGGGACGATCTTCCCGTTGACCTTCGCACCGATGCACTTATGCCCCACCTGGGTATGGATGCTGTAGGCGAAGTCGATGGGCGTCGAATCGACCGGGAGCTCCTTGATATCCCCTTTGGGAGTAAAGACGTAAACGGTATCGGGGACGACCTCTCCCTTTACCGCCTCGAGGAACTCCTTCGCATCGGAGATGTCCTTGACCAGCTCCCTGAGCCATGCGATGAACCGGGCGTTCTTCTTGTCGATGCTGTCCTTTTCCTTATACCGCCAATGGGCGGCGATGCCCTCTTCGGCGATTTCGTTCATGTCCGCTGTCCGTATCTGGAACTCGACACGGTCGCCGCCCGGCCCCACCACCGTGGTATGGAGCGACTGGTACATGTTCGACTTGGGGAGGCTGATGAAGTCCTTGAACCTGCCGGGGACCAGCGGCCAGAGGGAATGGAGGATGCCGAGGATGTCGTAGCAGTGGCCGGTCGTATCCGTAATGATTCGCAGGCCGATGACGTCGTGCACCTGCTCGAAGGTGATCTTCTGCTTGCCCATCTTCTGGTAGATGCCGTAGTAGTGCTTCGCCCTTCCCTTGATCTTGGCCGGGATCCCCGCGGCGTCGAGCTTCTCGAGGATGATCTTCTTGATCTCGGTAATGTACTTCTCCTGCTCCTCCTTGCGCTTCTTCACCTTCTGCTGGAGGTCGGCAAAGAGATCGGGCATGAGGATCTTGAAGCTCAGGTCCTCGAACTCGGTCCTCAGCCATCCCATGCCGAGCCGGTTTGCGAGGGGGGCGTAGATCTCGAGGGTCTCCTTGGCGACGCGGCGCTGCTTCATTTCGGGGAGGTGCTCGAGGGTCCGCATATTGTGCAGCCGGTCGGCGAACTTGATCAGGATGACCCGCACGTCTTTCGACATGGCGAGGAGCATCTTCCTGAAGTTCTCCGCCTGGGCGTCCTCCTTGGTCTGGAACTCCACCTTGGCGAGCTTCGTAAGGGCATCGACGAGGAAGGCTATCTCGGTGCCGAACATGTCCCGGATGTCCTCCGTTGAGGTCCCGGTGTCCTCGACCGTGTCATGGAGAAAGCCGGCGGCGATCGTCGCGGTATCGAGCTTCATATCGGCGAGGATATCGGCCACGGCGAGCGGATGGTTTATGTACGGCGATCCCTCCACCCTCTTCTGGCTGCAGTGCGCCTCCCGGGAGAAGATGTACGCCTTTTTCAGGAGCTCGACATCCGCTTTCGGGTTGTAGGCAACGATCTTCTGCAGCACCGTAGCGAAGGTAATCATACCTGATTATAACTCTTCCTCATTACGTTAAGCCATTGTGCTAAGATAAGAGGGCCTTGGGCGGAACGTATCCAGGATTTCGACTAGAGAACGCAGGATTTGAGCTATGGACAAACTGATTATACGGGGGGGGAAACCCCTGAAGGGCGAGGTCGCGATCAGCGGGGCGAAGAACGCGGCCCTGCCGATCATCACGGCGGCGATCCTCGCAAAGGGAACGAACAGCATCTCCCGCGTCCCCGACCTGCGGGATGTCGCCACGCTCGGGAAGCTCCTCTCCCACATGGGCGCCGGCTATGAGTACAAGAAGGGCGTCGCGACCCTCGATACCGCGAAGCTGACCAAGTTCGAAGCGCCGTACGAGCTGGTGAAGACGATGCGCGCGTCGGTGCTCGTCCTCGGGCCGCTCCTGGCCCGGTACGGCAGGGCAAAGGTCTCGCTCCCCGGCGGCTGCGCCATAGGCGCCCGCCCCATCAATCTTCACCTCATGGCGCTCGAAAAGATGGGGGCGAAGATCCGGCTCGAGGAGGGATACGTCATCGCCAAGGCGAGCCGCCTCAAGGGCGCCTCGATCTACTTCGATACCGTAACGGTCACCGGCACGGAAAATATCATGATGGCCGCGGTGCTCGCGAAGGGGACCACAATCCTCGAGAACGCCGCCCGCGAGCCCGAAGTGACCGACCTCGCGAACTGCCTCATCTCGATGGGCGCCAGGATCAAGGGCGCCGGCGACAGCATCATCGAGATCGAGGGCGTATCCGAGCTGAGGCCGATCAGCAATTACGAGGTCATTCCCGACCGCATAGAGACCGGGACCTTCATGGCGATTGCCGGGGCCTGCGGGGGCGATATCCTCCTCAAGAACTGCCGGGCCGAACACCTCGATGCGGTGGTCATGAAGCTGAAAGATACCGGGCTGGCGTTCAAGGAGACGAAGCGGGGAGTGAGGGTGATCGGCCCTGAGCGCCCCATTGCCCAGGACGTCACGACCATTCCCTACCCGGGATTCCCCACCGATATGCAGGCCCAGTTCATGGCGCTGATGTCCATAGCGAAGGGCACGAGCGTTATCAAGGAGACCATCTTCGAAAACCGCTTCATGCATGTGGCGGAGCTCCTGAGGATGGGGGCCGATATCGCCATCGACGGCGGCACGGCGACCATAAGGGGAGTGGAGGGACTCAAAGGCGCGCCGGTCATGGCGACCGACCTGAGGGCGTCGGCGTCGCTCATCGTCGCCGCGCTCTGCGCGCGGGGCGAGAGCACTATCCATCGTATCTACCACCTCGACAGGGGCTATGAGCGGATGGACGAGAAACTGAAGAAGATCGGCGCCGAGGTCGAGCGGGTCACTTCCTGAACATCCTTCTCAGCTCGGCCGAAGAAATGACGACCCTCGTGGGCCGTCCATGGGGACAGGTATGCGGGTTATCCGCGGCATCGAGGTCTTGCAGCAAGCGCGCAAGCCGTGCGCCGTCGGGCGCCTCCTTGCCCCTGATCGAGGTGTGGCAGGCTAACCGGGCGGCGAGCGCCTTCCGCACCGCGTCGAGAGGATCGATATCCTCACCCTTTTCTCCGGAGAGAGAGCCGGGCTCCTTCTCGATCAATGCCGCAGCGATATCTCCGATCAAAGCGTCCAAATCCGCGTCCCTGAGCACTTCCGGCAGGCTCCGCACAATGATCGTGTTGCGGCCGAAGTCGTCGAGGTCGAGCCCGAGCTCCCGGAGCAGCTCCCGGTGCTCCAGCACTACGCGGCACTCTCCGCTCTGGAGGGCTACCTGCCGGGGAAAAAGCAGCGGCAGGGAATGGCCCGCCATCCTCTTGAGAAAGCGCTCATAGTTGACCCGTTCATGGGCGGCATGGTAATCGACGACCGTGAGTCCCTCCCTGCCTGCCAGAGCGACAAGCGTATCGCCGAGATAGAGGAAGGAAGGAAGCGGCGCAGCGTCTGCAACATAGAACGACGGCTCTTCGGAGACCGACTGAGCTGAGGCCGGTGGAGAGGCCTCGATAGGCTCCTGGCGGTACGCCGGCCTGCCGGCGCCCGCGATATCACCAGTGGCAGTACCATTGGAGCAATCCTCCCTCTGCATCGGGATGCGCTCCCCGGCCTGTCCTATCCCTATCGCCGCCCGCACCGTCTGATACACCACGTTGAAAATGCCGCTCTTGTTCTCGAAGCGCACCTCGCGCTTCGCCGGATGGACATTGAAATCGACGACAGCGGGATCGACCTCGAGAAAAAGGAAGAACGCGGGATGCTTCTCTTTCGGGATCGCCTCGCCGTACGCCCGGTAAACGGCGGAGGTGACCGCCTGATCTTTGATCGGCCGCCGGTTTACGAAGAGATACTGGCTGCTCTTATTGCTCTTCAGGGCGGCAGGAGCACTGACAAAGGCCCTCACCCGCACCTGCTCGTGAAGGCGCTCCGCCTCGGCGAGACTGTCGAGGAGCTCTTTACCGAATATCTGGAGGAGCCGCTCCCGCAGCGACGAGGCGGCGGGAAGCTGCAGCACCTCGCTACCCTCCATGCGGAGGATAAAGCCGACCGCGTGGTGCGCGATCGCCGCCCTGGTCACCGTATCGATGATATGGAAACGCTCCGTGGTGTCCGATTTGAGAAATTTGCGGCGGGCAGGCGTATTGAAGAAGAGGTCCTTCACCTCGACCGTGGCGCCTGATGCAGGACAGTCCCTCATCGCGCCGAGCTCTCCGCCGGCGCTTTCGATGCAGACACCGGCGCCGTCCGCGCTCCTCCTGGTCCCGGTGACCAGCCTCATCCGCGAGACCGAGGCGATGGACGAGAGCGCCTCGCCGCGGAACCCCATCGTGGCCAGGGCGAAGAGATCGTCCTCGGAGCGTATCTTGCTCGTCGCGTACCGCTCGAAGGCGAGCAGCGCGTCCTCGCGGTCCATGCCCGCCCCGTTGTCGGCGACCTTGATCATCCCTCTGCCGGCGCGCGTGATATCGACCGAGATCCTGGTACTGCCGGCATCGATCGCATTCTCGACGAGCTCCTTGACGACCGACGCAGGCCGCTCGACGACTTCGCCGGCAGCTATTTTATTGCGGAGATGCTCCGGAAGAACGGCTATCGTGCCCATGCAGTATTTTACCATAGAGCACGGACGCCACCCCGCCGGGAACGCCCTGTCATGAGTACATTGACACCCTTCCTTTCAGGCGATAGAATGTGCATAGTGCTTGCAGTTATCCTGGAAAACGGTTCGAAATCCGAATGGAGCGCAAGGAGGCGGGAATGATCTCTCTCGTGGTGAACGGGACGAAGCACACGGTGGACGTTGATCCCGAAACGCCGCTGCTCTGGGTACTCAGGGAGCACCTGGGGCTTACCGGGACCAAATACGGCTGCGGGATCGCCCGGTGCGGCGCCTGTACGGTCCATATCGACGGCAAGCCCGAACGGTCATGCCGGATACCGGTCAAAGAGGCTACCGGGAAAAAGATCACCACCATCGAAGGCATTTCCGAGTCGCACCCGGTGGTCAGGGCATGGATCAACGACGATGTCCCTCAATGCGGCTACTGCCAGTCCGGGCAGGTGATGGCCGCCGTGGCCCTGCTCGAAGCGAATCCCCGGCCCACCAACAGCGATATCGACACCGCCATGTCGGGCATACTCTGCCGCTGCGGGACCTACCAGCGGATCCGCCGCGCCATACACCAGGCTGCAAAGGCTTCGAAGGGGGCGCCAAAAGCGATGGCCCGCGCCAGAGCCGAGGCTAAGAGAGGTAAGCGATGAGCGATACCGTTACCATAAGCCGGCGCGACTTTCTCAGGATCGGGGCCGCTGTCGGCGGCGGGCTGCTCCTCGGCTTCTCGCTCCCCTCCCGCACCGAGGCCGGCGCAGCAGCATCTTCCGGGAAGACTTTTGTACCGAACGCCTTTATCCGCATCGGCAGCGATGAGACGGTGACCATTATCGTCAACCACTCCGAAATGGGACAGGGGGTGTACACCTCTCTGCCGATGCTGGTGGCAGAGGAGCTGGAGTGCGACTGGAAAAAGGTCCGCATCGAGCCCGCACCCGTGGACCCTGCTTACAACCATACCGCCTTCGGCATCCAGATGACCGGGGGGAGCACGAGTATCTGGAGCGAGTGGGACCGGCTGCGCACCGCAGGGGCCGTGGCGCGGACCATGCTCATTGCCGCCGCAGCCCGGATGTGGAAGGTCTCTCCCGCCAGCTGCCGTGCGCGGAGGGGCTTTGTCGTCCATGCGCCGACAGGCCGGAGATTCTCGTACGGGACGTTGGCTGAGCCGGCTGCAGGAATGACCCCGCCCCAGAAGGCAGCCCTGAAAGACCCGAAAAACTTCAGGCTCATCGGCAGGCCTGCCAAGCGTCTCGATACCCCGGACAAGGCTGCCGGCAGGGCGGTTTTCGGCATCGATGTAACAATCCCCGGGATGCTCACCGCCGTAATCGCCCGCCCCCCTGTCTTCGGCGGTACGGTAAAAAGTCTCGACAGCGAAAAAGCGAAAGCGGTACGCGGCGTAAAGGAGGTGGTGCAGATACCGTCGGGCGTAGCGGTAGTCGCGGCGGATTTCTGGTCCGCGCTCCAGGGGCGCGATGCCCTGGCTATCGCCTGGAACGAGGGCAGCGGAGCAGGCGTATCTACCGAAGCGCTGCGCGCAGAGTATGCCGAAACGGCAAAGACGCCGGGGTTGGCGGCAAAGAAGGAGGGCGACCCCGAACAGGCGCTCGCAAAGGCCGCCACGGTGCTGCGGGCCGAGTACGAAGTGCCGTATCTCGCCCATGCTCCCATGGAGACGCTGAACTGCGTCGTCGACCTGCGCGACGACCGCTGCGAGCTATGGACCGGCACCCAGTTCCAGACCGCAGACCGGGATGCCGCTGCGCGGATAGCGGGGCTCAAGCCCGAGCAGGTGATGCTCCATACTACGCTTCTGGGAGGCGGCTTCGGCAGGAGGGCGACGCCCAGCTCCGACTTCGTGAGCGAGGCGGTGCATGTCGCAAAGGCGGTGAAGAAGCCGGTCAAAGTGGTCTGGACGCGCGAGGACGATATCAAGGGCGGCTACTATCGTCCGTTGTGGTACGACAGGATTGCCGCAGGGATCGATAAAAAGGGAGCTCTCGTCGCCTGGCATCATACAATCGTGGGACAATCCATTGCAGCGGGAACGCCTTTCGAGCAGGGGATGGTCAAGAACGGCATAGACGGAACTTCCGTTGAAGGGGCCCATGACATGCCCTACCCGGTCCCCGCTATCCTCGTCGACCTGCACAGTCCCCGTCTCGGCGTGCCGGTGCTCTGGTGGCGCTCTGTCGGCCACTCCCATACGGGCTTCGTGGTCGAGAGCTTCATCGACGAGGCTGCCCACGCTGCAGGCAAAGACCCTTTCGAGTTCAGGAGGGCGCTGCTCGGCAAACACCCGCGGCTGAAAGGCGTTCTCGAGCTCGCGGCGCAGAAGGCGGGCTGGGGCGCGCCGCTGCCCAAGGGCCGCGGACTCGGCATTGCCGCTGTCGAATCGTTCGGCAGCTTCATCGCCCAGGTTGCCGAGGCCTCGGTCAGCCCGGCAGGGGAGATACGCGTGCACAGGGTCGTCTGCGCCGTCGACTGCGGCAGAACGGTGAATCCCGACACCATCGAGGCCCAGATGGAGTCTGCCATAGTTTTCGGGCTCTCGGCGGCTCTGCACGGCGCCATCACCCTGAAGGACGGACGGGTGGAGCAGAGCAACTTCCACGACTATCCGCTGCTGCGCATGGACGAGATGCCGAAGGTCGTCGTGCATATCGTGCGGAGCAAGGAAAAGCCGGGCGGCATCGGCGAGCCGGGAGTGCCCCCGATAGCGCCGGCGGTGGCAAACGCAGTCTTTGCCGCGACAGGAGCGCGGGTGCGCCGCCTGCCCATGAGGCCGGAGGTCGTTAAAGCGGCGATGAAACAAACATGACGAGCTACGAAAACAGAACAGCAACGACATGGAGATACAGGGGTGGTCAGAGGCGGGGAGGGTAAATTTCGAATCTTTCAAAGCGATGGGATACCATCACTGGCTTGGAAGGTTTATTGCTAAAGATGCAGAGGTGGTTTTCCAGTAAGGCTATAATCGTGGTTAGCTAATACTTCAAGGTATCGCTGGAAAGCTCCGAAATTTACCCTCCCCGCCTCTTTCACTATGCAAACGATAGCCGAGGGGAGGCAGAAGGGACCTCCGCTATTCGCTCCAGTCCCTTCTGCCTCCCCTCACGACCACGTTCAACATTCTGTTTTGTTATAGTAGAGAGGGAGTCGTTATGGACATCTATGAAGAGATAGTGAGGCTCAGGCGGGACGACCGGCCTTCGGCCCTTGCGACCATCGTCGAGTGCGTCGGCTCGTCGCCGCAGAAGCAGGGCGCAAAGATGCTCGTCAGGGACGACGGCTCGATCATGGGCACCCTGGGCGGCGGCTGCATCGAGGCGGAAGTCATTCAGGCGGCATTGATGGCGCTGGCAGACGGCTCGCCGAGGACGGTCGCTTTCGATCTCACCGAGAAGAGCGGCGGTCTCGTCTGCGGCGGCACTATCCTCGTCTACATCGAGCCGGTCATTCCCGAACCGCACCTCGTCATTCTCGGGGCAGGGCATGTCGGCAAGGCGCTTTCCCACCTCGCGCGCTTTGCGGGCTTCAGGACTACGGTCGTCGACGACCGGGAAGAGTATGCGAACCGTGAGCGGCTCCCCGATGCGCATGCCGTCGTCGTCAGCGACTTCGGAACGGTATTTTCGCAGCTGCTCGTCGACCGCTCCGCCTTCATCGTGATCGCCACGCGCGGACATCTCCACGATATCGATGCGGTGAAGGCGTCGCTCGGGACCGAGGCAGGCTATATCGGGCTCCTCGGCAGCAAGCGGAAGCGGGCGCTCCTCTTCAAGACCCTCGACGAGGCGGGATTCGGGCCCGAACAGCGTGACCGTGTCGTTATTCCCGTCGGACTTCCCATCGGCTCGACGACGCCCGAGGAGATCGCCGTCAGCATCATGGCACAGATAATCCAGAAGAGAAGAGAGACCAGGAGGGAGCATGCACCGGCAGGTGGCAGCCGTTCTTCTTGCAGCAGGCTCATCCACGAGGATGGGACAGGCGAAGCAGCTCATGCCGCTGCAAGGGAAACCGATTATCCGGCGGTGTCTTGATACGCTCCGCGAAGCAGGACTCGAGAGCATCGTCGTCGTGCTCGGCGCGAGGAGCGGGGAGATCGCCGGGGTACTCGGCGGCCTTCCGGTGACCATAGTACTCAATGAGCAGCCCGGGAGCGACATGGCCGGCTCGGTCCGCGCAGGCCTCGCCGCGGTAAGCGATCAGTGCTCGGGAGTGCTCTTGTCGCTGGCGGACCATCCTCTCGTCTCCCCCGCAACCATCCGAACGCTCGTGGCGCGGCATGGCGAACACCCCGGTTCCATCATCATTCCCGTTCATGAAGAGAGGAGAGGCCACCCGGCGCTCTTTCCGTATCACGCGCTGAAAGAGATATATACAGAGATGACCTTGAGAGATATCATTCGTAAGGCCCCCGGAAGAGTGCACTGCGTTGCCGTTCAGGACCCCGGCGTCATCCTCGATATGGACACGAGGGAGGACTATGAGCGGATATGCGCCCTTGCGCGCGAGGCAGCGCGATGAGACTCTTCCTCATCGTCTTCTTCGTCGTTTACGGGGGGCTCCATCTCTATGCCTTCTCCAAGGTGAGGGCCGCCGCTGTCCTGAATGTGTTCGGCGCCGCTGCCCTTGCACTCTTCATGCTGGTCATGACCGCTGCCCCGGTCATCATCCGTGTCTCGGAAAACCATGGATACGAGACCTTCGCGCGCATAATGGCACATGTCGGCTATACCTGGATGGGGGTGCTCTTCCTCTTCTGTTCGGTATCGGCGGCGATCGATCTCTACCGGCTGGTCATCCATGCGGAAGAGCTCATCATGAGGAAGAACCTCTCGCTGCTCATCCCTTCGGCAAGGGTCGCGCTCGTCGTGCCGCTGTCGCTCTCGCTGCTGATCGCCCTTTACGGTTATTTCGAAGCGAAAGATATCCGCGCCGAGCGTCTGGTCATTACCACCCCAAAGCTCCCCCCGGGAGTCGAAAAGCTCACCATTGTCCAGATTTCTGATGTCCACCTCGGGCTTGTCGTCAGGGAGGAGCGGCTGAAAAAAATACTCGCCCTCGTGAAAGAGGCAGACCCCGACATCTTCGTATCGACCGGGGACCTCGTGGACGGCCAACTCGCGCGGCTCAACGGTCTCGCTGAGATGATCGGCGCGGTTACGCCCCGGTACGGCAAGTTCGCCATCCTCGGGAACCACGAGTATTACGCAGGTCTCGACCAGGCGATCGCTTTTACCGAGCGGGCGGGATTCACCCTGCTGAGAGGAGAGGCGGCAGCAGGGGTTATCACTGTTGCAGGAGTGGACGACAGCGCAGGGAAGGCGTTCAGCGGATACCGTCCCGTTTCGGAGAGCGGCCTCCTGGCCGGGCTCCCCCGGGACAGGTTCACCCTCTTTCTCAAACACCGGCCCGTCCTGGACAAAGAGAGCAGAGGGCTGTTCGACCTGCAGCTCTCGGGCCACGTCCATAAGGGGCAGATATTTCCTTTCAGTATCCTGACCTATTTGTACTACCCGGTCCATAGCGGCTATTCTCCGCTGCCGGGCGGCTCCCGCCTCTATGTGAGCAGGGGATCGGGCACCTGGGGCCCGCCGATACGGTTCCTTGCGCCGCCGGAGGTGACGATCATCGAGCTGGTATCAGGAAGCGGCACGGAAAGGGGAAAAAAAGGGGCTGTTCCGCCCTGAGCTCGTTGAGCCTGCGGGCAGAACAGCCCCTCGCCTTGGGGAGGCATCCTCTATTTCATCCTGTTCATCCCTGCTGCAGCAGGCCTGACACACATGCCCGATCCGGCGGCAAGGCCGGCAGTACCATTGACATACCCGGTACAAGGAGGTATAGTTGAGAGGGACGGTTCTTTTTTAACTTCCCCCCCCGCTCGTATGAGCACGTTAAAAATCGGACCGTCCCGCTCCCCCCATTTCACCGAGCGGTCCCCGGTACTTTCTATTATTCGATCGTATACTCCTGCCACTCGATCCGGTCAGATGAGACCTCATTCATGAGTTGTACGAGGTCGCTCCGCCCGTAGTAGGCAGGCGCTTCCGGGCTGTCCTGGGACACGAGGACAACATGCATACCGGGGAACACCGTGTTCAGATGCTGCAGCGTCATGCCTGCTTCGAATCTATTGTCGATCACCGACCTTTTCACTGCTGCGATAGCGAAGTGTACTCCCGGTCTCTCGATGACCGCTCCACGCAACTTCATTGCTCCTCCATTCCCGCTCTTTGCCCCGTATGCCCTGCAAGGGGGGTAGCGCAGGCCTGCTCACTGAGATGCGGCAACCTCAAGGACGAATAATCGTCGCTGCGGCACCTGAGTCTCCCCCCTCTCGACATCTTCGAGAGCAGGCCTGCATTACCGGAGGAGACCGCCTGCTGCAGACAGTCTCCGGGCACACCGGCACCTTTTCAAAAAAGGTCCTCCCGTTTAACGGGGCTGCGGCTGTACTGCTGGAGTATTTGCAAGGAAGATGCCAGGGATAGGCTAAATAGTTATGAATTGTTTTATTAATGATTTTAACTGTTATTACCGCAAACGACTATCCCCGGCTATACAGAAAGTGTATAGTGCTATACACTTTCTGTATAGCCGGGGAAGGAGGTGTCACCCGATACCGTACTCTTTTATCTTTTCACAGATATTGGTATAGCTGATCTTGAGGAGCTCGGCCGCCTTCGTCTTGTTGCCTCCCGTCTTGACCAGGGCCTCCTGTATCCGCTGCTTCTCGAGCATCCTCATCTCCTCCTTGAGAGAGAGCAGGGGGGCGGCAGGGGCATGCGGATGCTCGGGCTTGATCATGAGGGCTATATGGTCAGGGGTAATGGTATCCCCGTGCGCCGCAAGCGCCGCCCTCCTCATGACGTTTTTCAGCTCCCTTATATTGCCCGGCCAGGAGTGCTCCCTGAGCAGGGCAAGGGCGTCGTCGCTCACGCCCCGTATCTGCTTGTTAAGCTCGGTGCAGGCCTCGAGCAGGAACTTGTGAATGAAAAACGGGATATCGTCGCGCCGCTCCCTGAGGGGAGGGACGGTGATCACGAACTCGCCGAGCCGGTAGAAGAGGTCTTCCCTGAACTCCTTGCTGTTGACACATTGTTTGATGTCCTTGTTGGTCGCGGCGATGATGCGGACGTCCACTGCTACAGGGTCCGTGCTGCCGAGAGGATAGACCCGCTTCCGCTCGATGACGCTGAGGAGCCTGCTCTGCACATGGGCGGACATGTTCTCCAGCTCGTCGATGAAGATCGTACCGCTGCTCGCCGTCTCGAAATAGCCCACCTTGTTCCTGTCCGCTCCGGTAAAAGCCCCCTTCCGGTAGCCGAAGAGCTCGCTCTCGACAAGGGTATCCGGGATCAGCCCGATATCGACATGCACGAAGGGCCCCTCGGCGCGCTTGCTCATGTTGTGGATAACGTTCGCTACCAGGGACTTCCCTGCTCCCGTCTCCCCCTGGATGATGACGGCGAAGTCGGTCTGGGCCACCTGATTGATCTGGTTGATGACGTTTCTGACAGCGGCGCTTCTGCCGAACGTCTGCTCCAG
This sequence comes from Nitrospirota bacterium, assembly GCA_040752355.1. Classification (NCBI taxonomy): domain Bacteria; kingdom Pseudomonadati; phylum Nitrospirota; species Nitrospirota bacterium. The sequence goes on from JBFMHE010000004.1 coordinate 138,752, forward strand.
GGAAAGCTCGAGCGCCGCGGTCGCCCGCTGCACCTCCAGCTCGAGGTCCCGCTTTTCCACGGCGCGCCTGAGCGTAATGATGAGCCTGTCGAAATCGGGAGGCTTCACCGTGAAGTCGTAGGCCCCGCCCCGCATGGCGTCGACGACGGTAGGGATATCGCTGTAGGCGGTGAGGATAATGACCGGCACGCGGCTGTTGATTTTCCTGAGCTCCTGCAGCGTTTCGATGCCGCTCATCTGAGGCATATTCAGGTCGAGGAGCACCACATCGGGAAGCTCTCTCTTGAAGGCCGCGAGAGCGCGCAATCCGTTGGGCGCCTCTTCGGTCCGGAATCCCTCGTCGTTAAGGACATCCCTGACGATGGACCTCAGGTTCTCGTCGTCGTCGACAATAAGCACTCTCTTCACGTCTGCTTCACCCTCTCCGCCATGCTGCTCCCACGCTGCTCTATCATTCCGCCTCTTCCCCGGCACGACCGGATTTCCGGTTCGTCTCGGCAAGGGGTAGATAAATGGTGAAGGCGGTTCCCCTGCCCTCTCCGGTCTTCACCTCGATAGTGCCCTTGTAGTGCTCGACAATGCCGTACACGATCGAGAGGCCGAGACCGACGCCTTTGCCGACCTCTTTCGTGGTGAAGAAGGGTTCGAAGATCCGATCCCGGACCTGCTCGTCGATACCGGCTCCTCCGTCCGCTACGCAGATTACCGCATAGTACCCCGGCTTCAGTTGCACATGATTATACCCTCTTTCCGCCCGGACCTCCACTGCATCGGTCCTGACCGACACCGCTCCTCCTTCGGGCATGGCGTCTCGGGCGTTGGTAACGAGGTTCATGAGCACCTGCTCTATCTGGACCCGGTCGGCCATTACCACGATCGCCCCGGGGCACAAGGAGAAACTGCACTCGACCTGTTCGCCGGCCAGGCTCACGAGGGTCGTCTGCATCTGCGCGACGAGCGTGTTGAGCTCGAGGGGTTTCGGCTGAACCGCCTGCCCTTTGCTGAAGATGAGCAGGCTCTGGATGAGGTCCTGCGCTTTATGCAGGGAGTCCTGCATCTTCCCCGTATATTCGAGGAGCGGGCTGCTGCGGTCGAGCCTTTTCTGCAAGAGGTACACCGAGCCCTTGACCGTGGTGAGGAGGTTGTTGAAGTCATGGGCGATTCCTTTTGCCAGGGTACCGACCGCCTCGAGCTTTCTGGACTGTGCAAGCTGCTTCTCGAGGAGCGCCTTCTCCTCCTCGCGCTTGCGAAGGTCCTCGGACATGGTATTGAACGCCCCGGCCAGCCTGCCGATCTCGTCATCCGACTCGATCGGCACCTGCCGCACCGCTTCCCCTTTCCCCAGCAGCCTCACCTGCTCGGTCAGCTTGCCCAGGGGGCGGGTGACCTTTCGCACCGTGATCAGGATGATGAGTGACCCGGAAATGATGAACAGCACGGCGATCGTGGAATGCTGCACCAGGATGGACTCCATGGCCTTGTTCATGGTGCGCTTGTCCATCACGATCGTGACATACCCGATAACCCTCTCGGTCTTTGCCTGATTCGCCTCGCTGAAATAGAGCGACTCTATCGCGTGGTCGAACACCTCCAGCATTACCGGGCGCACGAAGACCAGCCCTGATGCTGTTTCGGCAAACTCGTGCACCGGGGAGGCGTGAATGCCTGAGTCAGGGCCTCCCTCGACGCGGGCCGCCTGCGGCTCGACGGAAGTCAGCGATTTAGCCGCGGTAAAGAGATGCCGGCCCTCGGCAGTCGAGATCGAGACCGACACGACGTCCCTCTGGTTCATCATGCCCTGAGCGAGATCCCTGAGGACCTCGACATTCTCGGCGAAGACTCCTGTCCTCGCATTATGCGCCAGCAGGCTCGCCAGCATTCTCCCCTCCTTGATCAGGGCATCCCTCACCTCCCTGCTCTGGTGATGGACCAGGAGGACGGTAAAGGTCGAGAGCACCGCCGCGATGACCGCGATAAAGGCGCTCACGATCTTGACCCCGAAGCTCTTTCTCAGCTCGTCGAATGAAGAGAGCCCGGGAAAGCGTCTCATGGCACGAACCGCCCCCCGCCGCGCGTCACCGCCTCCTCCCTGATCGCTATCCCGAGCTTCCTCGCTATCTTCCTGTTGACCGAGAGGACCGTTTTCCGTGCATTGACGCGGAGAGGGCCTCTCCCGGCCTGGCCGCTCAGCACCGCCCGCGCAATCTCCCCGGTCTGGACGCCGAGGTCATACGGGCTGATCGTCAATGCCGCAAGCGCCCCCATCTCGACATATTTGTCCGAGAACGAGAAGAGCGGGATGTTGTGCTGGAACGAAAAGAGCAGCATGGCGTTCACCGTCTCGGAGTTGACGACCGTGGCGTCGGGCAGCATCCAGAAGAGGTCGATCTTGTCTCTCATGCCCTCGACGAGCGAAGGCACCTCGCGCGGTGCGCCGGCCTCGCGCAGCACCAGCTCGACTCCTTTATCGCGGGCGACCCTCGCTGCCTCGCGCACGAAAGAGCCCGTACTGTTCGGATCATAAACGATGCCGAGCCGCCGGGCATGGGGGAAGAGCTCGAGCAGGGAGCCGAGGTAAAGCTCCGGAGGGATCTGCATGCTCACCCCCGATATGTTGCCCGGCGCGTCGTCGAGCGATTCCGAAGGAAGGACCATGGAGTAGAATACCGGCACCTCCCTGATCGTTCTGACCTGCCTGAAGGCGTCGGTGCCGATGGCGAGCACCGCGTCAGGGGAGAGGGCGAGGATTCTCCGGGCAATGTCCTGTTTCTCCGTTTTGGAAAGATTGATCTCGATGACCGTGCATTTACAGGCGCTCTTGAACCCCTCCAGCGCATCGTTATAGGGTTTGATGCCGGCGCTCTTCACCACGACGATATCGAGGGCATGGGCGAGAGAGAGCGGAGAAAAGAACAGCAGGATGATGAGGACGTCAAGAAAGACAGCCCCCGGACTCCGGGAGGGCCGCAGCATCTCCACGGCGGAGGCATGCGCCACTGTCCTGACGGCGCTGCCGCAGCCGGCCGTACAATGACAAGAGCCTCTCTCGTAACGCATGTTCCCCCTGTTTCTCCTCATGTTCCGGCGCCGCTTTCCCGCTCCGCGTCCTGGTGCACCAGCTCGCCCAGCACCGCATCGAAATAGGGCTTCCTGCACTCGACGCCCTCCATGCTCCCCTCGCGCACCAGCCGCATATACCGGCAGCCGCCGAAGCACAAGGGCAGATACGCACAGGCGAGGCACTGCTCGTTCTTCCAGTTGTCGAGATGATGGGACTGCCGGTACTCTTCCACTTTGTCCGCTATATGCCCGACGCAATACTGCCGCCTGCCTATCAGCCCGGGGCATTTGTACAGGCTCCCGTCGTAATGGACGACGAAGCTGCTGTTCAGCTCGATCATACAGGGAGAAGGCATGATCCGGGGGGTGCGGTATCCCCTCTTCATGATCTCGTTGCGCAGGAACACGCTCGCCTCGAAGAGCCACGGCTCGTTCAGCGACGCGCAGCCGTCGTTGAAATCGGGCAGCGCATACTCGCTGCTCTCCTGCGCGACCGGGTCGAACTTTACCGCGCGTATCTTATCGGGGGTCAGGCCCTCCTCAATGAGATAGTCGAGGAGGCGGGGAAATCCGGGATACGAATCCCTCGTGTAGTTGCCCCCTATCTGTATATTCGTCAGATCGCAGATTTCATGGATAGTGCGGATGATGCTGTCGAACGACCCCCTGCCGGACTTGAACGGCCGGAATGCATCATGCACCTCCCGCGGACCGTCGAGGGTCACTTTTGCGCTGTTCAGCCCGAGCGGTTTGAGCTTTTCGACGACGCTCCGGGTGAGGAGCGTCCCGTTGGTCACGAGCGAGAGGATGAACTTGACGTTCCTGGCCCGGGCGAGCGCCTTCACCCGTTCGGCTATCGAGACGATCTGCTCCAGGCTGAGCAGCGGCTCGCCGCCGTAAAACGTGATACGCAGCTCTTCCTTGCCGTCGAGGGAATTCTCTATGAAAGCGATAAGGGCGTCCGCCGTATCGGCGGACAGGAAGAGCCGCCCCTTTCTCGTGCCCTCGAAACAGTAGGTACAGGCGAGATTGCAGTCGAGGTTCATCACTACGATGAGATCGAGACGTTTGCGAAGGGCGTTGATATCTTCGATGAACCCGAGCAGCTCGGCCTGCTCATCGTGCTCGGCAATAATACCGAGCTCCTTGAGCGTATCGCTCTCCTCATCCGAGAGGGCACCGCGAGCGATATCGTCGATTACAGCGGCAGGCACGAGGAGAGCCGAAGATTTCTTCGACGAAAAGAACAGCGAGAGATCGCTGTCTGCCTTATACGGAAACGTGAGACAATATCGTGATACCTTCATCAGTCATTCAACGAGGAGCGTCTTCTCCCGCTGTCCACAACACGAGAATCCGCTCTCATCATCTACTTTCCCCCCATCAGGAAAAGATAGTAGGGGGAGGCGATGCTCCCCCTCCGATAAATGGTTACAATTCGGTTAAAACCAATAGATAAAGACGTAAGCGCCGACACAGCAAGCACTTTCCGCGGTTATCCTTTCTCTGTCCATTCCCTTATCGAGCACCACGATGCGATTCTGCATGTTCGTCATGCTCCTTTCTCCACAAAATGAGGACCCTGAAGGGTCCTGATGGTTCCTAGAACTTATAGCGTATCCCTCCCTCGAACCACCGTCCTGGATTCTTATAAAACCCTATAAAATACTGTGAGCCATTAAAAATGTTATTCGCACTCGCAAACAGCTCAGCACTCTGATCTTCTCGCCGATAGAGTATTTTCGTAACAGTAAGGTCGACAATAAATGAAGAGTAGTTCCCTATCACTGGTCCCGACGGTGTAGCTACTCCAGCTGAATCCCACCATATATAATGCCCTTTCATGAACGCAGTGATTGATTTCTTGTCATCGTATTGCACGCTGAAGTCATATGTATAACGGGGGGTATTCCGGACCGTCTCGCCGGTGTCTCGGTCTTCCGAAGCGATAAAGGTGAAGCCGGCGGAGAGAGAGGTATTATAGACTGGGACGGTCTTCACCTCGAACTCTACCCCCTGCCTCCTTCTCCGCTCGCTGTTTTTATAGGTAAACAGGGAAGGAGCGATCGATTGTCCGGTGATGAAGTCTTTTATGTCATGCCGGAAAAGAGAAAGCTTCACCCACATAGAATCAAGAAGCACGGTCTCCGCGCCGACCTGGTAGGACCATACCTTCTCGACCTCGAGGTCGGGATTGGGTGTAAAAAAGGAAGTGTTCGCATACGTATAGGAGAGAGGAGGGATATGAAATCCCCGCGCAACGTAAGCCCTCAGGAGAGTCTTCTTCATCAAGCTGTAGGTGAGGCCGAGGCTCGGGCTGAAAAAGTCACCGTTAGTGTTCGTATGGTCATACCGGACACCCGGAGTCAGGGAGAGCCTTCCCCAGGTGATCGTATCATTCGCAAAGAGCGCCCACTTCTCCAGCTCTTGCTCGCCCCCAGCTACCGTATTCGATTTCAATGTCCTGTCGTCGAAATCCATCCCGACAACAACGTTATGACTATCCGGCTTCCAGGTAAGCTTTATACTCGCGCCGTACCCCTTATCCCTGTAATTATCCTCCCGGCTGTCCGAAAACCTGTTAAAGACGAGACGAGATGCCCTGAGGGATACGAGCATATTCGTTTCATCATTGAAAGCATGGTGGAACGAGAGCGTCGAGAAGAGATTCCTGAAATCGTTATCGACCTCGACCCCGCCAAACTCGGTCTCGCCCCGGTCTCCCTTATCGTAGCCCAGGGTAAAGGTGACTGCGGTATGCCGTTCGATATCATAAGTTAGCTTTGTATATATATGGTTATTCGCTATATCGTTGTTGGCCCTGAACCCGTCGGAGCTCAGCCTCCCGGCATAAAGGTAATATCCCGCCTTCCCGCTGGTGCCGGACAGCTCTGCCCTGTAATCCATGGTCTCCCGCTCGCCGTACGATCCCGAGAGGGTACCGCTGAGCGCCCTGTCGCTCTTCGGCGACTTCGTGATCACATTGATAATGCCGCCGAGCGACGACCCCCATGCCGAAGAGGCAGGTCCCTTGATAATTTCTATACGTTCGATGTGCTGCACCGGTATGGCCCCGGTATCGGCGACATTGTCGGAGACCAGCCCCATATTAACTCCGTCGAGAAAGACCGTCACATGCCGCTGCTCCGAGCCCTGGATATGCACCGGCGCACTGCTCCCCGGAGCGCCGGTAGTGAACACCTGGACCCCCGGTATAGTATTCAACACCTCGCCCAGGGTGTGGGCGTTCATGAGCTCGATCGCCTCTGCGGTGATAACCGTGACGTTCTCGGCAGTCTGGCTGATCGGCTTGGGGCTTCGGGTGGGGGATTCGACGATGAGCTCCTCTTCCTTGAAATACATGAGGAGAAAGTTCCGCTCCTCCTCGGACTGGGCGGACGCCGGCGAGGGAAAAGGAGGAAAAACAGCACAGCCAAGCGCTATGAGGGCTGAGAAGATTTTTACCCGGTTCCGCAAGATACCCCCCAAAGCAATTTTTACCCCCCGCCCTGAAGTTGAATGATTATAGCAGAACCCCTTAGCGAAAAAGCAATGACTCCCCGCCCCCGCACAGCCTCATGACACCATAAGATACTGATTTATATGTTTATATTAATTCAAGGTCCTCCGGCATGCCTGTGGGTATATCATGAAAAAGGCCTTTCCCCGTCATCCCGGACCTCCGCGAGGAGCTGCTGCGACCGGAATGACAGGTGTCGCGTCCATTACTTATGAACACCCTGGTAAGAGTTACTCCCCGATAGCGCTGCTAATGGTATAATCATCGATACCATGAAACGCATCCTTATGAGAGGCAACGAGGCGATTGCGGAGGCGGCGGTGCAGGCCGGCTGCACCTTTTATGCGGGTTATCCCATAACGCCGCAGAACGAGATACCGGAGTACCTCTCGTGGCGTCTTCCCCAGGCAGGCGGCGTCTTCATCCAGGCGGAGAGCGAGCTGGCGGCCATCAACATGGTCTTCGGCGCCTCGGCCTGCGGGGCCCGGGCCATGACTTCGTCGAGCGGTCCCGGGATGAGCCTGAAGCAGGAGGGGATTTCGTTCCTCGCGGGAGCGGAGCTTCCCGCCGTTATTGTGAACATGCAGCGGGGGGGGCCCGGCCTGGGGAACATATCGGCAAGTCAGGCCGACTATTTCCAGACCGTCAAAGGAGGGGGCCACGGCGACTACCGCCTCCTCGTCTATGCGCCGTACAACCTGCAGGAGCTCTGGGATCTCACCATGCTCGCCTTCGACAAGGCCGACGAATATCGCACCCCGGTGATGCTCCTGGGAGACGGCATTCTCGGCCAGATGATGGAGCCCTTTTTCCCCTCGCCGTACACGAGGCCGGAGCTGCCGGAGAAGACCTGGGCACTCACCGGATGCAAGGGCCGGCCGCCCTCGATGGTGAAATCGCTCTTCATGGGGGAGGGGGAGCTGGAAAAGAGAAATTACCATCTCCAGGAGAAATACAGGAGGATACGGGAGCGCGAGGTCCGCTTCGAGCTCTGCCATACGGACGATGCGGAGCTGATCATCGTGGCCTTCGGCATCGCCGCCCGCATCTCCCAGGCTGCGGTCAAGCGGCTGCGGAGCGAGGGGTATCCTGTCGGCCTCCTCAGGCCGATAACGCTCTTCCCCTTCCCGGAACAGGCGATCTCCCGGCTGGCGGACAGCAAGAGGGTCTTTGTCACTGTCGAGCTGAATGCAGGGCAGATGGTCGAGGATGTGCGGCTCGCTGTCAACGGGAAAGCGGAAGTACGGTTCCACGGCAGGCCCGGCGGCGCGATCATCACCCCCGAAGAGCTCTACGAAGCGCTGCTCGCCGACCTGCGCGACAAACGCGCAGCGCTCTAGCCGCGGCAGTGCGCCCTACACTGCGCTGGAGGCCGTCTGCTCCAGTTTTTTGAGGAGCTCGGCCTTTACCGCATCGAGGTCTCCCTCTATCGTGCACCCTGCGGCATTCTTGTGTCCGCCGCCGCCGAAGGATTCGGCGATGCGGGCGACATTCACGCTGCCGCGGGATCTGAGGCTCACCTTGTAATAACGGTCGTCGATCTCTCTCAGGAGGATCGACATCCTCACCGTACGCATCACGTTCGGAAACGAGACGAAGCTCTCGGTATCGTCGGGGGTGGTCCCCGTCTCCGCAAGCAGCCGTCTCGTCACCAGGGAGATCGCGATGCCGTCGACGAGCTCGAGCTCGCTCATCATTCTCGTGAAGAGCTTGAAGCGCCCCTCGGACCAGGTCTCGTTGATGGCCCTGTTGATGAGATGGGGCTGCGCCCCTGCCCCGGCGAGCGCTGCGGCGACGGCGAGCACCTCGGCGGACGTATTCTCATACCGGAAGTTGCCGGTATCGACGACTATGGCCGTGTAGAGATTGACGGCGACCGCTTCGGTCAGGGTGAGCCCGAGCGCTCTGACAAGATAGTGGATCATCATGCCGGTCGCTGCAACGGGCGGCACCACCCACCGGATATCGCCGAAGGTCCGCTCGGTCTCGTGGTGGTCGATGACCGCGGTCGTCGTGAACGTGAGCCCTGCGAGCGGGGACTTCTCCATGCCGGTGCGCCTGATCTCGTTGCAATCGACGAGGATGAGGTTCTTGAACTGCGCGAGGTCGAGGGGGAGCGAGCGCGCCGCCTCGAAGGTCAGGAAGAGCTCCTGCTCGGGGAGGAACTCATACTGCTCGGGCACGCGGTCCCGGCAGAGGAGAAGGGCGTCCTTGCCCATCTGCCGGAGCGCCAGCGCCAGTGCAGCGGCAGACCCGAGGGCATCGCCGTCGGGGTTCAGGTGCGTTACTATGAGGAACTTGTCTTCCTTCTTCAGGAAAGCGAGCAGCTCTTCAGGAGGATTCATCGCCCCCGCCCTTCCGCTCCCGGTCATCGCGCTCCTCGTCATGCTCTTCGGGCGACGTCTTCTCCTGGATCTCCCGGAGCAGACGGTCGATGCGGTCGCCGCGCGCTATGGAGGTATCGATCCTGAATTCGAGGGAGGGGATCACCTTGACCCTCACCCGCTTCGCCACCTCGCTCCGGATGAGCCCCTTCGCCGCATTGAGGATCTCGACGGCCGCGGCCCTCTCTTCGTCCTTGAGCGTGCTGATGAAGACCCGCGCGATCTTCAGATCGTCCGACAGCTCGACATCCGTAACCGTGACGAACCCGAGCCGCGGGTCCTTCACCTTCTTCATGATGATGTCGGCTATCTCTTCGCGGAGGAGGATATTCAGTCGCTGTGATCGTTTGTATGGATGCATAAGCGTTTATAGCGTTATAGCGTTTGTCGCGTTCAGCGTTTATAGCGCTATAGCGTTATAGCGTTCATCGCGTTTATAGCGTAAAAGCATGTTATAGTGATGGTTATTCATGGTTATTATAGCAACGCTAAAAGACCATAAGGGAGTCTTTCGGAGCTGACCGCTTCACGACAACTGACCCGATACCAACGTACTCTTGCGCGACAAACGCTATAACGCTATAAACGCTGAACGCGACGGACGCTACAGTTTTGCGGCTATTTTCTCTATGACGTAGTTCTCGAGGATATCGCCGATCTTGAGGTCGTTGAAGTTCTCGACGGTGATACCGCACTCGTATCCTGTCTGTGCTTCCCGTATGTCCTCTTTGAAGCGTTTGAGAGAGGCGATCTTGCCCTCGTAGACGACAATGTTGTCCCTGATCACCCTGATGCCGTCGCTGGCCCGCTGTATCACGCCGTCGATCACGTAGCAACCCGCAATCGTGCCGATCCTCGATACATGGAAGAGCTGGCGCACCTCGGCCCTGCCGAGCACCTTCTCCTTGAGGGTCGGCTCGAGCAGTCCCTCGAGCGCCTTCTTCACATCCTCGATGGCGTCGTAGATGATGTTGTACAGCCGGATATCGACGCCCTCCCGCTCGGCGAGCTGGGAGGCCTTCAGCTCGGGCCGGACATTGAAGCCGATGATGATCGCGTTCGACGCCGCCGCCAGCATCACGTCGGACTCGTTGATGCCGCCCACCGAGGCATGGATGACCCGCACCTTAACCTCGTGGTGGGTGATTCCCTCGAGGGCCTTCTTGATCGCCTCGACCGAGCCCTGCACGTCTCCCTTGATGACGAGATTGAGCTCCCTGAGCTGGCCGTCCTTGATCTTCGCATAGAGCTCGTCGAGGGTCAGCTTCCGGTGCTTCGCGATCTCGGCGAGCCGCTGCTTCTGGAGGCGTGCGAGGGCGATCTGCCGCGCCTTCCGCTCGTCGTCCACGCTCGTGAACACATCGCCCGCAGTGGGCACCTCGGCGAAGCCGATCACCTCCACCGGCGTCGACGGCCCGGCCTCGGTGATCTTTCTTCCCGTATCGTCGATCAGCGCCCTGACGCGGCCCGAGGTCGTCCCGGCCACAAAAGCGTCGCCGATCCTGAGCGTACCGGCCTGAATGAGCACCGTCGCCACAGGGCCGCGGCCCCGGTCGAGCTTCGCCTCGATGATCGTGCCCCGGGCCTGGCGGTTGGGATTCGCCTTCAGCTCCATGACCTCGGCCTGGAGCAGGATCATCTCGAGGAGATGCTCGATGCCGATCCGCTGCTTTGCCGAGACCTCCACGAAGATGGTCTGGCCGCCCCACTCCTCGGATACCACGCCGTGCTCGGCGAGCTCGTTCTTCACCCGTGAGGGGTTCGCCTCGGGCTTGTCGATCTTGTTGACCGCCACGACGATGGGGACATTGGCCGCCTTCGAATGGTCGATCGCCTCGATAGTCTGGGGCATCACCCCGTCATCGGCCGCCACCACGAGGACCACGATGTCGGTCACCTTTGCGCCGCGCGCCCGGAGGGCGGTAAACGCCTCGTGGCCGGGCGTGTCGAGGAAGGTGATGTCCTTCCCCTGGAGCGATATCTTGTACGCGCCGATATGCTGCGTGATGCCGCCCGCTTCAGTTTCGGTCACCTTCGTCTTCCGTATCGCGTCGAGGAGCGATGTCTTGCCGTGGTCGACATGGCCCATGATCGTGACCACCGGCGGCCTCCACGAGAGCTTGGCCTGGTCTTCCGCGACCTCTTCGATGATATCGACCTGCTCTGCGGTGACGGACTCGACCTTGATGCCGTAGCTCTCCGCGACGAGAAGCGCCGCGTCCATATCGACGGGCTGGTTGACCGTCGCCATGTAGCCCAGCTCCATCAGCTTCTTGATCACATCGGGGATCTTCTGGCCGATCATCTCCGCGAAGACCTTGACCGTCGTCCCCTCCTCCAGCTTTATCGACTTCCTCCGGGGAGCGGTGATGGGCGGCGGCGCGGCAGGCTGGTCGAACTTCCTGGTGAACCGGTCCTTATACCTTTTGCCCGACTTCTGGTCGGCCCACTTCTTGGGCTCTATCTTCTTAATCGCCTGGAAGGCCTTCTGCATGGTCGGCTTGACCTTGATCTTCTCGACCTTCTCGACCTCGATATCCTTCTTGAAGCGGTCAGGGACCTTGAGCTCGGCCTCCTCGTACGCGGTAGCCGGAGCAGCAGCAGCCGTCACACCGGACGGTGCAGCCTCCTCTTCCGCAGGAACGGGAATCGGCTCGAGCGGCTTTATCACGGCAGGACGCTCTTTGTGTCTTTCGGCGGCAGGCGCCGGTTTTTCGGCCGCCGGCCTCTCGACCTTCTGCTTGTCGGCTATCCGCTTTTCGGGCTGGCCCGCAGGGGAGACTTCCGGCTTCCGGGCAGGCGCTTCTTTCTGCTCTTTTCTGGCAGGCTCCTCTTTGGCAGCCCGCTTTACCGGCGCCGGAGCAGCAGGCGCGCGCCTGGGCGGGGCCTGCTGCACCCCGAGGATCGCCCGTATCTTCTCCACCTCATCGGCGCTGAGCTTGACATTGGTCGTCCCCTTCTTGTAATCGATGTTCCGGAGCTCTCCCGCCGCCTTCACGACATCCGTCGCTTTTACTCCGAGCTCTCTCGCCAGTTCGGTGCTCTTGATTTCTTCACTCGACATTCTGCTCTCTCTCCTCCCTATCTTCCGCTGCGTACCGCTTCGCGGGAAGTAAGAAGTAAGAGGTAGGAAGTATGGATTACTTCCCACCTCTTACTTCTTACCAAATTTACTTGTAACATTACTCATGAAATGTTATCATAAAAGACTTTTTATTGCAACGAACAAAGGGTTTCGAAAGGAGGAAAAGTATGGCGAGCTGCTCTATCTGCGGCAAGACGAAGACGGTCGGCAACAACGTCAGCCACGCGAACAATAAAACGAAGCGCATCCTGGTGCCGAACGTCCAGAGGATCAGGATCTCGACCGACCACGGCACGAAGCGCGCCTACGTCTGCACCCGCTGCATTCGGTCCAAGAAAGTCGTCAAAGCGGTCTGACCGCGCTCGAGGGGTTATAGCGTTCAGCGCCCGGCGCTCAACGCTATAACGCTCACCGCGCCCATCCTATGCACCGCGGCAGTCCGCTCTTCCTCTCCCTTCTCCGGGAGCTCGGCCTCGAGGACCGGTACAGGGTCGATACCCTCCAGCGCGAATGGTCCGCGCTCTTCGGCGAGCCGCTCTCGCTCCATACCTGTCCGTCCGGCCTGAAAGAGGGAGAACTGCTCGTCACCGTCGATTCCCCCCTCTGGCTGCAGCAGCTCAAATTCTTCAAGGAGGAGATGCTCAAGCGTCTTCAGTCCTTTGGCGTCCGCACCATCCGGTTCAGGCACGGCAGCATCTATGCCTCCCGCCGGCGCGGGCCGGGGCATACAGCGCCACAGTCATCGCCCCCCGCCCTTCCGTCCCGCCCTCTCGATGACGCCGACCGGACCTGGATAGAACAGACCATCGCATCGATTGCTGATGAAGAGCTGCGGGAAACGCTCGCGAGGGCCATGGAAAAAGCGCTCAGCCGCCCGCGGCGTCCGCAGCGATAACGGGGTTCCCGGCTCGAAATGAACGAGGCGGAAGTGCCGGTGGCTGCAAACCCCGTGCGCTTCCGCCTCTCTTGTTCTATCCTGTGGCGCTTTACGCTTAACGCGTTTACGCGGATTCCGCCTTCTCCTCGTAGACGAGTATCGAGCGCTCCCGCTTCTCGATGGCATCTTCGTTGATGAGGCACTCCGTGACGCCTTTCTGCGACGGGATCTCGTACATCACCTCGAGCATCACGTCCTCGAGGATAGCCCGCAGCCCCCGGGCCCCGGTCTTCCGCTCGATCGCCTTCTTGGCAATGGCCGAAAGCGCGCCCTCGGTGAACTTCAGCTGGACGTTGTCGAGGGCGAGCAGCTTCTGGTACTGCTTTATCAGCGCGTTCTTCGGCTCGGTCAGGATCCGTATGAGCGCCTGCTGGTCGAGCTCCTCGAGCGTCGCTACCACGGGGAGACGCCCCACGAACTCGGGGATCAGGCCGTACTTGATCAGGTCTCCCGGCTCGGCGAGGCCCAGGATGTCTTCAGGCCTCTTGTCCCGTGCAGCGGCGAGCTCGGTAGCAAACCCGATGCTCCGCTTGCCGACCCGCCGCTCGATGATCGAGTCGAGCCCCACGAAGGCGCCGCCGCAGATGAAGAGGATGTTCGTCGTATCGAGCTGGATGTACTCCTGCTGGGGGTGCTTCCTGCCGCCCTGCGGCGGGATGTTCGCGACGGTCCCCTCGATGATCTTGAGCAGCGCCTGCTGCACGCCCTCGCCCGAAACATCCCTGGTGATCGAGGGGCTGTCCGCCTTCCTGCTGATCTTGTCGATCTCGTCGATATAGATGATCCCCCGCTGCGCCTTCTCGACATCGTAGTCGGCGGCCTGCAGCAGCTTCAGCAGGACGTTCTCGACATCCTCTCCCACGTACCCCGCCTCGGTGAGCGTGGTCGCGTCGGCTATCGTAAAGGGCACGTCGAGGAACCGCGCCAGTATCTGCGCCAGCAGCGTCTTGCCGGTGCCGGTCGGGCCGATGAGGAGGATGTTGCTCTTCTGCAGCTCGACTTCCGAGCGGGAGCCCCGGAATATCCGCTTGTAATGGTTATGGACGGCCACGGACAGGATCTTCTTCGCCCGCTCCTGGCCGATCACGTAATCGTCGAGGAATTTGTGGATCTCGACCGGCGCGGGAAGTCTCCGGGAGAAATCCTTGTCGGCCACATGCAGCTCTTCATCTATGATCTCGTTGCAGAGACCGACGCACTCATCGCAGATATAGACCATGGGCCCTGCAATAAGCTTTTTGACCTCATCCTGCCCTTTGCCGCAGAATGAGCACTTCAGTATGGTATCATTCGCCTTTCTCGCCATAGGAACCTCCACCGCTTATCACGTCCGGCGCACCGACAAGAGCACGGCGCATACAGGATATGCAGCTCATCGGCAAACGCCCGCGCAACGCTCTCCTGCACAACCCCGGTAATGATTATTTCTTCTTCGCTTCCTTGACCGACGCAATGACGTCGTCCACGATACCGTAGGCCTTCGCATCCTCTCCGGACATGAAGTAGTCGCGCTCGGTATCGACCTGTATCTTCTCGATCGGCTGTCCCGTATGCCGCTGGAGGATATGGTTCAGCGTCTCTTTCATCTTCAGTATCTCCCGGGCATGGATCTCGACGTCCGAGGCCTGCCCGTAGAAGCCGCCGATCGGCTGGTGGATCATGACGCGGGAGTGCGGCAGCGCAAACCGCTTCCCTTTCGTCCCGGCGCCGAGCAGCAGGGCGCCCATGCTCGCCGCCTGGCCGATGCAGTAGGTGGCGATATCGGGCTTTACGTACTGCATCGTGTCGTAGATCGCGAGCCCCGCCGAAACCACGCCGCCCGGGGAATTGACGTAAATATGGATGTCCTTCTCGGGGTCTTCCGTCTGGAGGAAGAGCAGCTGCGCGATCACCACATTCGCCACATTATCGTCAATGGGCGTCCCGAGAAAAATGATCCGGTCTTTAAGGAGCCGCGAGTAGATATCGTAAACCCGCTCGGTCCTCCCCGTCTGCTCAATTACAATGGGAACGATGCTCATGCATTACTCTCCTTTTTCCGGTTTTGCCTTGCTCAGCAGAAGGGAAAGCACCTTGCGCTCGAAGACCGCGTGCTTCAAACCTTCGAGCGAGCCGTCCCTCGTCACATAATATTTTATAACATTTTCGGGGGAGATATAATACTTCTGGGCGATGCTGATAATCTCCTCCTTCAGATCGTCTTCCGAGACCGTCACGCCCTCTTTCTCTCCGATCAGGTCGAGCAGGATCGTCGCCCTGACGCTCTTTTCCGCCTGGGGCGTGAGCTCCTGGCGCAGCGCCTCGTCGGAGCGGTCGTCTTTGCCCGAGGCCCTGATGCCGGCGATCATCCCCTCCACTTCCGCTGCAAGCAGACTCTCGGGCGCCTCGACCTGGTGCGTCTCGAGGAGCCTGTCGAGGATTTCGCGCTGCTTCGCCCTGTCCGCATCCCTGTTCTTCGCTGCCAGGATGTTCTCCCTGATCTTCGCCTTTACCTGGTCGAGACTCTCCATGCCCAGGTCCTTGGCAAAGTCGTCGTCGAGGGAGACGGCGACGCGCCGCTTGATGTCCTTGACAACCGTCTCGAACTTCGGCCGCTTGCCGGCAAACGGCGAGGGAGAATCGTCGGGGAAGCTCGCCTCGATCTCGAAAGGCCCGTCCTTTTTCTTCCCGATCAGGCCGTCGAAGAACTCCTGGGGATAGGGGCCGCTGCCGATTTTGACTACCACGTCCTTGGCGACGGTCTCTTCACCGTTCACCCTCGCCGTATAATCGATGGTGACGAGGTCTCCCTGCTGCACCGCATCGTCCACCGCCTCGAAGGCGGCCCGCTCCTCGGCGATGTTGTTCAGCACCGCAGTGACCTCTTCCTCGGTCACCTCCACCGGCGCCTCTTTGACCGGGATATTCTCATACGTCAGGTTTTCGACGGCGGGCCTCACCTCTACCGTAACGGTCATCGAGAGCGGCCTGTTCCTCTGGAAATCGAAGGACTCCTCTACGGACGGCTGCGCCACCGGTACCAGCTGCGCCTCTTTCAGCGCCTTCTTGTACTCATCGGGGATGACCCGCTCGAGGACTTCGGCCTCGACCTCCCTGCCGAACTTCTTCTCGACGAGCGACATCGGCGCCTTGCCCGGCCTGAACCCCGGGAACTTGGCCCTCCTCTGCGCCTCGTTGAGCCCCTTCCGTATCTCCGCCTCGATCGCCTCTGCGGGAATCTCTATCTTAAGCCGTTTCTTTGTTGCCGACACATCCTCGAGAGCCTTTAACACTTCTTCCTCCTCTATAATTTAGTGCTTGATTTTCAATCGTTTAGTCTAAACTTTCGGGTGGCTCTTTGTCAATTTTATAGCGGAGTGCAGATGCTGCCGGCGTATGGAAAGGCCCTTTCACGGATACGCGGTTCGGCTGTGGCGCGGAAGATGAGGGCTACGAGAGATGCTGCCTGCGGGACCGGCGAAAAGATTCGGCCTGCCCCCTATGGTTTACTTCTATTGTACCACAGAATGCATGCAGGAGCATGCAGCGCACATGACAAACGAATTGCACGGGAAACGGGACAGGGCATGGTATGCTCCGACACCTTTTCCATCCCGGCATACAAGCGCCCGGCAGCGCTCTTTGAGGGCAGGAATGCCAGGATGGAGAGATACGCCCCGGCAATAGTTACCCGATATCTTCAGGACTGAACACGAGGCGCACTGCCAGGATATCGAGACGTATTTCTCGAAGGGTAGAACAGTGCCCGTCTCGACGAGAAAGAAAACCACAGAGGCACGGAGGGGATCAGGAGACGGTGCGCCGGAGACGCGGTGATGTGGAGTTTTTTCTTTTCTCCATGTCTCCGAGTCCCCGCGTCTCCGTGTCACTCAAGGCTTCAGCCTATTTACCCTTAGATATCATCTCTTCCAGCGCTTTTTCGAGAGCCTCGATCTGCCTCTGCTGCTCCTTGAGGGCTTCGACCAGCACTGCGGTGATTTTCTCATAGGAGACCGCCTTGTACCCCTCGGCATCGGTCTTCACCAGCTCGGGAATGACCTCCTCCACCTGCTGGGCAATAAAGCCGATCTGCGATCCTGTCTCGAAGTTCTTCCCCTCTATATCCTGCCGCCATTCATAAGAGACCCCCTGAAGCTGAAGCACCTTATCGAGAGAGTTCTCTAGAGGCTGAACATTCTCTTTCCAGCGAATATCGGACCCTGCCCAGCCGCCGGTGGAATAGGCGGAGCCGTTGACGTGGAGGGTGTAGGAGGGGCTTAGCGTCCCAATACCGACCTTACCGGTTGCATCAATAACCATTCGGTCTGCATCAGCAAATGCATCATGAATTCGAAACAGCCTGGTCGTATTGGCGATCTGAGCGAACATACGCCATGTGGCGCCTGATACATTCGTATCAGAGAGACTGATAGAGGCCCCCGCACCCGAAACATGCAAAAGTGAAATCGGATTCGTCGTCCCGATACCGACATTGCCTATCGCCGTCAACGTAATATGTCTTGCGTTTCCCGCCCCCAAGGTAATACCGCCATCCCCGCGCAGACCCATCTCAGTAGTACCGATCCCGCTGATAATGCCAGGTCCAACTCCCATAAATGCCCTGTTAGTTCCACCAGTCCGTAGGATAACATTGGGCTCAGTGGCATGATTGAGGGATATGCGGCCATTGCCTTCCACGCTAAGGGCATTATCAGGACTCGTCGTCCCCACCCCCACCTTCCCATTCACAATCAAATCCCCATCTGCTGCATGCACATTTACTCCGACAAGCATGAAGACAAACAATAATCCTAACAATCTTCTCATCTCTCTTCCCTCCATTTCAATATCAATTTATACCGTTTAATAGCTGATCATGAAATTCTTCAGCGTTAGCGTCCCTCCTCCCGCAAACGTCTGCACCTGGCCTTTGAGCGTCGTAAAGCCGCTCTTGGTTGAGAAGTCATTGCTGTGGCCGCCGTCGAGGGTGACCGCAATATTTCTGTTCACATTCAGGTTCTGAACGAGATACGTCCCCTGCACTTGAATAGTATCGTTATCTGCTGCCGCATTATAAGCATCCTGGAGCGAGGTGTACGTGTGGCCGGTATTGGCAATCCGTATCGGGCTGATCGCATACGTCTCGCTCTTCACCGCCTCCTGGTTGCCTGCGAAGTCAATGGAGAAGAACTTCAGAGTCGTCGTTGTAAGGACGACGATCGGTGCGGAATAGACCGGCGAAGAGGTTGTGGGCGTCGAGCCGTCGGTGGTGTAGAAGGTGCGGTCGCAGCCTGCGCCGCTGCCGCCTTCCGTACAGGTCAATGATACATCCACCGTAGCGGAATATGCTCCTCCAGCCGGTGTTGCGGTCGTCGTAGGCGCCCCGGTGTCGAGCCTGATAGTATCCTTTATCGAGGGGGAGAGCGGCGACCAGTTGCCTGCCGAATCCTTGAATCGCGCATAGACGGTCTTCTCCTCGTCGCCTGCGGTCAGGGTCCAGGCCTTGGTGGCGGCGAAGGTCTCGGGCTTGGACCAGACCGCGTTGTCGTTGCTGAAATGCATCTGTGTGCAGCTCGCGTTGTCGGTGCAGGTGAGCGTCAGGGTAACGCTCCTGCTGTTGGTTGCCGCCGCCCCGCCGTTGATGACAACGGTTCCTGCAGGCGCTGCAGTATCGAGCGTATACGTGCGGCTCTGCACCGCTTCCTGGTTGCCCGCCCGGTCTACGGCAAAGTACTTCACGGTGGCAGTAGCGCTCAGGGCGATTGCTCCCGTGTACTGCGCTGATGCGGTGCCCGGTGTCGAGCCATCGGTGGTGTAGTAGACTTTATCGCAGCCCGATCCCGCATAATCGCTGCATTTGAGCGCCACCTCGATAGCAGTGTTATACGTACCGGCGGGCAGAGAGGCGGTCGTCACCGGCGCTATGGTGTCGAGCACGATGGTATCGCTAAAGGCGGATGACCAGTTACCGGCGGAATCCTTGAACTTGGCGTAGACGGTCCTGATCCCATCGCTTCCTGCTGCGAGCGCCCATGCTTTGGTAGAGGCAAAGACTTCAGGAGCCGACCAGGCGCTTCCGTCATTGCTGAACTGCATCTGCGAGCATCCCGCGCTGTCGTTGCAGGTGAGGCTCAGGGTTACACCGGTGCTATTGGTGGCAACCGCGTCGCTGTTGATCTTCACCATACCTTGCGATGCCGAGCTGTCGATAATGTAGAACTCGGTCCGTACCGCCTCGCGTCTGCCGGAAGTGTCGGTGGAGAAGAACTTCAGTATAGCGTTCTCGGATATCGCTATCGGCCCTGTATACTGAGTCGATGAGGGCGCAGGCGTCGAGCCGTCGGTGGTGTAATAGGTAGCTGCGCACGAACCGGTGCAGGTCAGGGTTACGTTCTGAGGTATATTATACGTCCCGCCCGGTGGAGTTGCGGTCGTCGATACTGCCGTTGTGCCGGCGGTCACGAGAAAGTTCCTGAGCGTGAGTGTACCGCCACCGAGAGTGGTCTGGAGCGACCCGATGAGCGTGGTAAAACCGCTTTTGGTTGAATAATCGCAGGCGTACCCGCCGTCGATCGCAACGGCAATATCTTTACTAATGATGAGGCTCTCGTTGAAGGTGATGCCATGCACCTGGATAAGGTCTCCTTCCACTGCGGCATTATACGCCGCCTGAAGGGTAGTGAAGTACTGCGGCGTTGCGCTGTTTATCCGCACCGGGCCATTGGGGCAACTGAAGCTGGCGGTGATGGTGTGACTCGAGACAACATCACTGAAGGTATAAGCCGCCTCTGCGCCCCGAGATACGCCGTCGACCATCACATCGGAAATGCTGTAGCCCGCGTTAGGTGCAATGACGAACGTTTGCGAGCTGCCGTGGTTTACTGTCACATTGCCGGCAGGCGTTATGCTGCCTTTGCCGTCATCTCCTGCGCTTGCTGCTATAGTGTACATCCTGATCGCGAAGTTGGCGGTGACTTCCTTATTGCTGTCCATTATGAGAGAGCACGTCCCCGTGCCGCCGCAGGCGCCGGTCCAGCCCAGGAAATCATAGCCGGTATTGGGGGAGGCCGCAAGGGTGACGATCTTGTCGTAATCATAGCTTTCTGAGCAGTCGCTGCCGCAAGTGACGCCTGCAGGAGCGCTGGTGACCATGCCGCCTGCAGTATCGTTCAGGGAGACATTCAACGTATAGGTATCTTTCGCAAACTCGGCATGTATCGTATGGTTGCCGCCGGCATTGCTGAAGGTGTAGCTCGATACGGCGCCGACCTGGACATTGTCAACTTTGACATCGGTGATATGGTAATGGGGATCAGGGGTGATGGTGAAGGTCTGGCTGTCGGTGTACCTGACGCCGATGGTGCCGGCAGGGGAGATGCTGCCGCCGGGGCCTGCAGAGGCGGTGATGATCGCCGTCCCGCCGCCGGTCTGCACCTTCATCATGCGGGACGAGTCATTGTACTCGTACCGCGTAGTATCGGCAAAAGAGCTGATGGAAGGAATCAAAACCAACGCCGTAATGAGCACAAGGAGTAGTCTATAGTCGAGCCTGTTCTTCATCTCCCCCTCTTTCCTCCTTTAAAAATCGTAATCCGCGATCCGCAACGCGTAATGAGTTTAACGGCCCTGAAAATCCCTCCTCGCTTCCCTTTCCCAAAGGGAGGGACAACAGTTCTTTTACTCCCCTCTTTGGCAAAGAGGGGAGATTTTATAAAAGTTCACTGCTTCCGTATCAGTCAGGCACATGCATACTCCCCTGTTTTGACAGAAAAATCAGGCATGTGGTACAGTTTATCCATGAGTGCAAAAGGACAGTGCTTCAGAAAGGAGGCAAGCCAACCATGTCCAAGGTAATAGATGCTGTTTTTGAAGACGGCGTATTCAAGCCCCTCCAGGCTGTAGAGGTAAAAGAGCACGAGAAGGTTGCGATAAAGGTAATCTCCCTTGACGAGTGGCAGAGTCGCTTTAACCGCATTATCGAGAAGATACACAAGAGAGCCGCTCAGTACGGTTCTGAAGAGATCGAACAGGATATTTCCCAGGCCATAGAAGAGGTCAGGGAAGAAAAACGTGGCCGCCGTTAAGGCTGTTATCGATACCAATATCTGGGTATCCTCGCTCCTTAATCCCTTCGGCTTTCCCTCCCAATTACGCGAGGCTTTCACAAAAGGCGCTTTCCATGCCGTTATCTCAGAGCCGATGCTCTCGGAGCTCGCCGATGTCCTCAGCCGCCCCCGAATAAAGGACAAATACGGGCTCACCGATACCAATATCCAGGAACTCCTCATTCTGATCGAAGAACGGTCGGAGCATGTGCTGCTCGATGAGAATATCGCCATCTGCAGGGACAAGGACGACAACCTTGTCATCGAGACTGCCATCAAAGGGAAGGCGACATATCTCATCTCCCGCGACGACGATATCAAGTTTGATGACAAGGTGGTATCCTTTTTGGCGCAATATGGTATCACTGTCGCTTCCATTGCAAAATTTTTATCGCTCATTAAATGATTTTTGAAGGTTTGACCCCGTTTTACCCACTCATAGCTGTGTACCAGTATCCCGTATCGGTCATAGTACTCTTCGATGATCTCAAGAAACTTGATGCGATCCCCATCATCAAGGAATATCTCCTTCCTTTCATTCCCTCTGCTGGTGATGTGATACAACGCTCCCGGATACTCTATCCTCAACGGCCTTCCCATGAACTCTCCCCCCACTTAGCCCTTAATTCAAGTTTCAAGGCCTGACACCAACATTACCTCTTGAAGCTCAAAGAGGCCGAAGCAAAGAAGAGCGTTTCGGTGGGGTAAGGGGACACTCAATCTGTTGAGGCGTAGATGGATTGGTGCGCCCATTTTTTGTCGTTCCCTCTTATCGATCATTTCATCTCTTCCCTGTCATTATGAATTCCCGCTCTCGTTATCCTCTGCGCTTCATTCCTGCTGGATATAGCAAGTACAATGCCGAACACTGTTGGAACCGCCCCCTTTTCTTTCTACCTTTTCTGAACCGTCCCCTTTTCCCTCCCCTCAAGTCTGACCCTCTCGGCCCCCCTCTTCTCGATGATCCCCCCTCTTTTGTTTATAGTGATAATACCATTGGGAGGCAATCAACCCTATTATGATCGAAAAAATAAACACACTATATTGTATCTTACTATACATTTCTACATACCAATCCGGAGCGCTATCACCCCACCCCAAAATTATTACGCGAAAAAGCAATTCCAGTACATTGAGCAAAAAACCTAACATGAAACCTGCCACTAGCCCCACAGAAAGAAGTAAAACTCTCTTTTTTAACATAATGTTATTTTTTAATGACCTCTAAAAACCGTCTTAAATAATTTATAGTTGCCTCTCTGGTTGAGTCCCGCGCTCCTGCATTACGTGGGTCGCGCCAGTTATCGTACCATGTAGGATGAGGCATAGCTTGAAACAGACCTGTAATCAATCATGGTGTCAGGCCTTGAAATTTGAATCAAGCCCTTCGACGATTTTTGCCAATCTCTTATCATGAGCTATTTCTTCCTTTACTCCTGCCGAAGCCTTGCTTACGGCGCTGAAATGGATGCCTCCGAACAGCCGCCCTATCTCCTCATTATTCAAGCCCGCATATTTCTGGACAAAATAAATCGATACTTTTCGCGCGCTATTGCTCTTGATGCCCTTCTCTTTTATAGTGCTCTCCTCAGTCCCGAACGCACGGGCTACTTTCCTGATTATTTCAGACGGAAGTACTTGCTCCGTCAGCCTCTTGCGCTCTACTATTTCAAGGCCTAAAGGCTTTCCCTTGAGCATCTTTTTTACCTTCTTTAGACCAGAAAAGGGGACGGTTCTATTTTCCGTCATTTTCTTCCTTTCTGGGCCTGCCCTTCTTCCGTATTATCTCTTCGAGCGCGAACCTCTTCTTCATCTTCGCTGCAAAATCCTCATTCCCATACACTACCTTTCTTTCCATTTCACCGCTCATCGCCTCTCGTTCCATAAGCATCCCCTTCACGAATTCCCTGTACTTCCTTCTCCGTTCCGGCCCACTCTCGGATAACTGCTCATATATCGAATGCTCGTCAACGATCAAATCTCCCTTCCCAAAGGCATATGCTCCGTAACTGCTCCACTGGTACTCTTTAGGATCATCGACTATCCTTGCCCTTACCGGATTCAGCTCCACATAGCTGCCGCAGGCAAGCAGATATTCATCCTTCGATACAATGATGCTCTTGTACCGGTCCTGCCAGAAATGCCCGATATGCTTGTACTTTCTCTTATAATGCTGCGCATATGAGAGATTGATTCCCTTCATAACTTCCGCCAAACTGCCTCCGTCACCAGTCGTTTCAAGCACCAGATGCACGTGATTCGACATCAGCACATAATGGTAAAGCTTAAACTCATACTTCTCTTTATACTTCTTAACAATCTCGACATATCGCTCAAAGTCCTCTTCACCCTTGAATACATTCTGCCGATTGTTGCCTCTCGTCAGCACATGATACACATACTCATTCGGCGCTACTCGTGCGGCTCTCGGCATCTCAATATCTCTTAATCCCCTCTCTTCTTATCGAAAAATAGAACCGTCCCTTTTTCCTACTTGGTGTGAACCGTCCCATTTATTCCCTTAAATAGAACCGTCCCATTTATCCCCTGATTTCCACTTTATAAAGTCAATTAATAATTGAATAACTACTATCCCGTAGAGCAAAACAGGAGATAGAAGATATCCTGAGCCAAGTACATCTGCTCGCATGGAATAAAAAAATAATGCTGTAAAAGCTAGCTTAAATGCAAAAAGTCTAACAAACCCCTTATCTCTCGTATAGCGATAGTATTTATTAGGTAGCATCGGCTTATAAGCCTTAATGATAAAATACAACAGCGTATCTGCAAGCAAAAGAATTACAACTAAACTTGGAAGTACAATGCGAGTCCAATAGTCATATTCAACTATTTCCCCCATGCTGGTTTTCTCCCATATACTGATTCATACAGCCGTGAACTGCGGTCACGGATTCGTTCCATTGCTTTTTCATATTTACCACTTAAGGCTTCTCGGATTTCCTGTGCTTTGCCAGCCTTATCTACTGTGAGCTCTAACAAAGGATTATCAACTCCATAACCGAGCTCCCCTAACTTATAACCTGCTAAATTCTGAATGGCATGTTCTCCTGTTAATAGAGCAACTTCCGCCGTTACAATTCCGGCGGCCCCAAAACCAAATGCTACTCCTTTCGCCATTTCGTGGTACCACTCATTAAATATGAAGCCTGCTGCCGCTGTTATTCCTCCAAGCACAAATCCTTCTCCAAAATTGCCACCGTAAATTTGAGAAGTAATTCCTCCCACAACTCCTCCGATCACTGCTCTCCCTGCCAGTTGGTAACCGAAACTATCAGGAAGCAGCTTCCCTTCACCATAGAGTGATCCACCGGCATACCGTGCTATTCCAGCAGAAATTGCACCAGTGATCATTCCCTGCCATACGTCTCCTCCATATATAGCACTATTTATTCCACCGGATATAGCTCCCGCTACGGTATGGACCCCGGCTTTTGCTGCTAGTGATGAAAAGCCCTCAGCAATCGTGCCGGCTTGACTAAATATTCCCCCTGTCACTGCCCCTGCTATCGCTCCCAACAACATTCCTTTCCCAATATTGCCGCCGTTTAGTGCTGCTGAGGTTCCACCTGCAAGTGCCCCCCCTAAAGCACCAGCTACAACAGGACCCAATGTGCCAGCAGTTGCTACAGTAGCTACAATACCCACAACTACACTCACAACCGCCTTAAAAATCTTTCCAAGCTTAAGATGACCAGTCGGATCGGTATATTTTAGAGGATTATTATTCACATAGGAATATCGGTTCAAATCCTGTGGGTCTCGTGGATCACCAACTATGGTATCCGCACTAATAAACCTCGCCAGCGCCGGATCGTAGTATCTTGCATTGTAGTAGTACAGCCCTGTCTCAGGGTCTTCTTCCTGGCCCGTATACTTGTACTTAGCTATGCCGTAGCCGCCAGGTATGGTCTCGCCGAACGGATAATAGTGGTATTCCGCTACTTTACCTCCCGTCTCATCGGTGATGACCGACGTACTTCCGAGATGGTCACCGTGGTAGTACCGGGTAGCACTGGTCGCTGTGCTCTTTGACGCTATGCGTGTCCTTCCCGCAAAGATGTATTTCGTGCAGTCGGTGCTTCCGTTCTTGCACTCATACATCTTTCCGATGTAGATGGTAGTGTTCGACCCGACTATTTTCTTTACCCTCTGCCCGGTGTAGTCATAGACCGAATCGACCGTCCCATTATTTCCTATCAACCGTGTCGCCCTGTTGTCATAGTCATAGGTAAAGGTATGGCCGAGCCTGCGGGTCATGTTGCCGTTGGCATCATACTCGTAAATATTCGTCCCAGCCTGCGTGACTGCATGCGGCTTCGAGGGGCTGTAGAAGTAAGAGCCCACACGGGAGTTGTACATCATATTGCCGATCTCGTTGTAGGTGTAGGTGAGCGTTGACCCGTAGGAGACGCTCTCGGCCATGGTGAGTCTGTTCAGATGGTCATAGGTGAAGGTCTGGGTACGGTTAGGGTCTATGAGATCGTTTATTTTCCCTATATTACCTGCACTGTCATACTCGTAGGAGACATTCTGGAGACCTCCGGCTACAGGGCTGTTGGTGGTGATGGAGTAGAGCCTGTTGTTGTCCGCGTAGTATTGCTGGACGGTGGTTACGCCATTGGCATAGGTGGTGTTGGCAGCCTGTCCCAGGGCATTGAAGTCGGTGTACGTCACATAGCCCTGAACGCCGGTGAGGTTGCCCGCCGCATCATAGGTGTAGTTGATGACCTCTCCGTCGGGGTATTTGATGCTCGCCGGTCTGCCGAGCGCATCATAGGCGGTCTCGGTGGTGTAGGCCACGCCATCGACGGTCTTTTTGACCTTCGATGCCCGGCCTAACGAGTCATAGAAATACTCTTCCGTCCCCGAGGCATCGGTAACTTTCGTAAGCCTGCCGGTAGAGTTCGGGACATTGGGGTTGTCATACTCATAAACCACATCGACCATAGTGGATTCGACGGGGTAGTCCTTTTTGGTGATCCTGTTCAGGGCATCATAGGTAAAGGTGATGGTCTGGTTCTTCGCGTCGGTCTGGGATACGAGATTGCCGTTATCATCATATTGATACGACCACAAGCCCATGTCGGGGTCGTTCATGGCGATCTTGCGTGAAAGGCTGTCGTAGACCACCATCGTCTCGTTGCCCAGGGCATCGGTGACGTACAGCAGATTGCCCAGGATGTCGTATTCGTAGGTCGTGGTGGCGTAGAGAGTGTGGTTGGGATAGACGCCCGAGTATTCCTCCACCTTCACCAGCTTGCCGTAGACATCCTTCTCCTCCACCTTTACATGCCCGTTGGCATCGATCAGGGTCGTCCTGTTCTGGAAGTACTCTTTACGCACATAGGTGTTGTCGGGATTGTCCACCCGTACCGGCCTGCCCAGGACATCGTAGGTGAAGGTGGTCCACCGCCTGGTCTCGAGCGCATTGCCCGAGGCATCGGCGAAATAGGGTAGCGATGCCTTGAAGACCTGGCCCCGGTTGTTGAAGACGGTCTCGGAGATGATGTATTTGCCGTCGGGCCCCGGGGTCCTCGTCTTGATCACCCTGCCGAAGCCGTCATAATAGCTCTCCTTCCACGCAGCAGCCGATGCGCCGTTGTGGGGGCTGACCGCCTCGAGGAGCCTGCCGAACACGTCGTACTCGAGGGCGCCGACATTGCCGTTGGGGTCGGTCTTGGTAAGCGGCTTGCCCGTCCGGTAGTCATAGGTAACATAGGCAGTATGGCCCAGGGGATTGGTGGTCTTTACCGGGTAGGTGTAGGTAGGGTCATACTCGATGGTGCTCGTGTTGTTCATCGGGTCGGTGATCGCTACCTGGTTGCCGTAAATGTTGTAGTCGAAGCTGGTGACCGGGCTCGAGCCGCCTTCGAGCCAAGCTGTTTTGGCGACGAGGTTGCCCCGGCTGTCGTAGGAGAGCCAGGCCTGGGCCTTTACGACATCGTAGCTGTCGTAGACATAGGAATGCACCGGACGGAACTGCCACTTGGTGAGGTCCGCCTCATAGACGGTGTATTCGTCCTTGCCATCGCCCGGAACTTCCAGGTCGCCCCAGAAGAGCTTTCGGGTCATGTTGCCGTAAACATCGTAGTCGAACTCATTGACTATATGCTTGCACGCTTCGAGATGCGCCGGATCGGTTGCAGCGCCATCGCAGAGGTAGTCGTCCTTCTTGGTGAGCCTGGGGTATGACGAGCCGGTAAAGGGAACCGATGATTGATAGGCATTGATCGCCCGTGAATAAATCTTCCCGGTCGAGTCTTTTACGATCTGGTCAACGGGCAGGCCCTGGAAGGGGGCATCCTGGCGGTACCAGGTCTCGGTGAGCAGGTCCACCGTATCGGTCGCCCTCACCCTTGCCTGCACCAGCTCGAAGCCCCTGAACTCCCTCTCCGCCATATCAAACCTGCCGCCCGAATAACTGTAGTTCGTAGTCATGATGTTTCCATTGTCATCATTGACCTCGATCCTGGAGACGGTCTGGACTACAAACGGCAGCAGATGATTTGGATAAGCTGAAGAAGGTGTGTAGGTAATCGTCGTAGTACCACCGATGCCGTTGTTGACAGTGGAGAGAAGATCGGGAGCCCCATTGCCGCTGGCCGGAAACATATAGACCGTGCCCCCTGCATCTGTTTTAATCAAGTCAGCACGCCCACTACCATAGACATCTGCTACTGTTGCAAAGTTTCCCGGCCCGCCGGTCGAGATATAGTTGCCGAATGTCCCATCGCCTTTGGAGATAAATACGTAGACCCAGCCATCCGTAGTCCTCTTTATCAGATCTGCGCGTCCGTCGCCATTCACGTCGGCGATTATCGGCGAAGCTCCTGGTCCGCCAGTAGTCAGATAATTGCCAAATGCTCCGTCACCCTTGGATAGGAAGATATAAGCGTTACCTCCTGAATCTCCTTTTATCAGATCGGCAAAGCCATCGCCATTAACATCCCCCACACCCGCAAAGCTTCCCGGCCCGCCGGTTGGGACATAGCTACCGAATGTTCCATCACCTCGGGACAGGAGTGTATAGACAGTCCCTCCTGAATCTGTTTTTATCAAGTCGGCCCGGCCATCCCCATTCACATCGGCCATACTGGTGAGAGTCCCAGGGCCGCCAGTAGAAACTGAGCTTCCGAAAGTCCCGTTCCCTTGCGATAAGAAAACATAAACCCAACCATCCGAGGTGTATTTTATAAGGTCTGCATGCCCATCCCCATTTACATCGGCCATGCTGCCGAAGTTGCCCGGACCCCCGGTAGAAACATAACTCGCAAATGTCCCATCACCCCGGGACAAAAAGGTGTAGACCGTTCCTCCCGAATCGACCTTTATCAGATCAGCACGCCCGTCACCATTGACATCTGCCATCCCCGCAAAGTTACCAGGTCCGCCCGTCGATAGGTAACTCCCGAAAGTTCCATTGCCGTTGGAAAGGAATACATAGATCGTTCCACCCGTGTCCGTCTTGATCAGATCGGCACGCCCGTCACCATTGACGTCTGCCATCCCGGCAAAGTTACCAGGTCCGCCCGTCGATAGGTAACTCCCGAAGGACCCGTCTCCTCCGACTCGCCAAGTAAACGTGGTTACTGGAAGTGAGGTTGCCCCATCATTTCCATAGTGCGTAACAGAGGCCAATATCGAACGGTTCGTGCTGGTGCTGTAGGTGTAATTCAGATCGCACTTCCTCGCCAACTGACCATTGCCGTAAACCTCGATAGTCTTCAGTCTATAGCCGGTCTTCACCTCTGCATTGGAGGTATACATCGGCGCCACATCGGTCCTGCTCTCGCGGTAGAATTTTACGTAATTGGTCGGGCTCAGACCCTGGGTGTTGCCGGTATAGTCGATGCGGTCGAGGTAGATTTCTCCCTGGTCTTTCACGTAGGAGACGGTCATGTAGTTGCCGTTGGTGTCCTGCACTCTGTCGAGACACCATTTGAACACGCCATATTGGTTGTCCTGTCGGGAAGCTGCGGTAGTTCCGTAGAAGTATTTCGTGCCGTCCTTGGTCGTGACTTCCCAGCCGCCGGAAGTGGAATTGAAATAGAGCTTCGAGAAGGCGCCTTCGATCTTGGCGCCGTAATAGTTGGTTCCCCATTCGGGTCTCGCCACGAGCTCGGAGGACGCGCCGCCGCTCAAATAGATGAAGTCGTTCGCGCCGTAGTTGACGCCGAACTTTGTGGAGCGCTGGATTTCTCCCACCTCCAGCTCCCAGCCGACACCGAGCCAGCCGTTGCCCCTGTTGGAGTTGTAGTCAATCGATATGCGCGGAGCGATGCCATTCCTGCCGGGGGGAACTTCTATGGGGATGCTCGCGCTTGCTGCGCCGGTGTTGGTGGGGTCGGATACCTTGGCACCCGAGACGGTGATCTCCTGGGCAGAAGCGGCAACGGCCGAGAGAAGCAAAAAGCCGAGGACGACACAGACAGGATGCGGCAACCGTACTCTCATCAAGGCCCCCCTTTGAGTGATCGACATCCGGTGACGCGGTACGGCCGGCAAACAATAATCAGTGCTGATTTTTATACCATACCGTTGTGCCGGTTAGCAACAGCAAAATCATCAGGGGGGATTGACAAGGGTTGTTATAAGTATTACTATTGTCACTAGTAATACTCTGTAAGGAAAGTAAGGAGATCCAGCGGATGATGACGGGAGCGGTGAAAATTACGAAGAAAGGGCAGGTGACCATCCCGAAGGAGATACGGGACCGGCTTAAGACCATGACGGTCTATTTCGAAATCGTCAACGATGCTGTCGTGGTGAAACCGGTGAGAGATGCCGCAGGCTCTCTCAGCGAATACGCCGGGAACGTGAAGCCGGGCATGTCCATGAAACAGATGAAAGAACGGGCATGGGAGGGAGCGGTACATGAAAAGACCGGAAAGAAGTCTTCCTGATACCAACGCAATCGTGAGGTATCTGGTGAGAGATGATCTCCCTCTTTTCGAGAGAGCGAAGAGCTATTTTGATAAGGTCAAGAACGGCAGCGCAAAGGCGATTATCCTCGAAAGCGTCGTTGCCGAATGTATTTACGTGCTGACAAAAATATATAAGGTACCGAGAGAGAGGGCTGCGGCAAGTCTTATGGACATTCTGCACTATAAAGGTATTGCGAACAACGATCAGAAAGAGCTCATCAGCGCTCTCGCCCTCTTTTCGGAGCAAGCCCTTGATATTGTCGATTGTATCCTCTCTGCAAAGGCCAAGACTGCCGGCGCCCGCCTCTTCTCGTTCGACCAGGAGCTTAATAAGCTGGGCAGAAAAGTCTGAGCCCCCCTCACACGAATAATGTTTCGAAATCCCTCGGGCTTACGATCCTGACGCCCTGGCAGCTCCGCCCCTCCAGCAGGCCGGCATCTCCCGTCACCAGATAACCGGCCTTCGCCGCCAGTGCACAAGCGATGACGTGGTCATCATCGGCGTCACGGCAGATATTCCTGATTTTGAGAGTGTGCTCGATATGCTGGCTGACCGCCTCGTTGATGGGGTCCAGTGCGGAAGCGACCTCTTCAGGGGAAAGACGGAATTTCTTTGAGAGTATGCGCCGAAGCTCCTTCATGATGAACGGACAGGTAACGAGCGAAAACTCTCCGGCCCGTGCCGCAGCAATAAAAAAGGGACCCGCTTTAGCGGATCCCTCTTCTTTGCTCTCTTTATGATGTTACGCTTACTTACATTTTTTCGAGTCGCCCGACCCTTTGCGCGGGGCCGCTCAGGTGGGGACGCCGAACCGCGGCAAAACGAAGCGCTGCAGGACGATCCAGACGACGAGGATGAGCGCGCCGATCAGCAGGTCGTTCATGCTAGGCCTTGCTCTCCTGTTTCGCAGGCTTTTCGGCGCTCGTGGTCCGTACGGTCTCGTAATCGATGAACTCGATGATCGCCATGGGCGCGCGGTCGTTCACGCGCTGGCGGGTCTGCACGATCCTGAGATAGCCGCCGTTCCGGTCCGCGAACCGGGGGGCGATCTCGGAAAAGAGCTTGGCCACGACCGCCCGGTTGGGGATATAGGACATCACCATCCGCTTCGCATGCACGTCGCCGCGCTTGCCGAAGGTGACGAGCTTCTCGGCGATGCCTTTGATCGCCTTCGCCCGCGCCACGGTGGTCTCGATCCGCTGATGCTCGAAGAGCGAGCTGACGAGGCCGCGCAGCAGCGCCTTCCTCTGGTTCGCGCTCCTCCCGAAATTTCTTCCTGCTACTCTATGACGCATGGTACTCCTTCCCTCCTCAGCGTTCTACGCTACTATTTCGATGCACCCTCAATCTCTTTCATGTCCACTTTCATGCCGAAGCTCAACCCCATCGAGTGGAGGATGTCCTTTATCTCGTTCAGCGACTTGCGGCCGAAGTTCTTCGTCTTGAGCATCTCGTACTCGCTCTTCTGCACGAGGTCGGCGATGGTCCGGATGTTCGCGTTCTTCAGGCAGTTGTACGCCCGCACCGAGAGCTCGAGCTCGTCGATGCTCTTCAGGAGGTTCTCGTTCATCGCGGGATTGGCCGTGATCACCGCCGCTGTCCGGGGCGACTCTTCGCCGGCCTGGGGCTCCTCGACGAAGATGAAGAGGTCGAGGTGGTCCATGAGAATCGAAGCGGCGTCGCTGATCGCCTGCTCGGGCGAAATGCCGCCGTCGGTCCAGATCTCCATGATGAGCCGGTCGTAGTCGGTCGATCTCCCGACCCGCGCCTTTTCGACCCAGAAATTCACCTTGACGATCGGGCTGAAGACCGAGTCGACGGCGATCACGTCGATCGGCTGGTTCTCGTCCTTGTTCATCTCGGCCGGGGCGTAGCTCCGCCCCTTCCTGACGAAGAGCTCCATCTCGAGCGTCTGGTTGTTATCGACGGACGCGATATAGCTCTCTTTGTTGAGGACCTCGACGCTGGCGTCGCTCTCGATGTCGGCGCCGGTGACGACCCGGGGGCCTTTGACCTTTACGGTGACGGTCTTGTCTCCCTCGCCGTGCACCTTGAACCGCAGCTTCTTTATGTTCAGGATGATGTCGATGACATCCTCTTTAACCGATTTGATGGCGGAGAACTCGTGCAGCACGCCGGGGATGCGGATACCCGTCACCGCGGCGCCCTCTATCGATGAAAGCAACACTCTCCGGAGCGAGTTGCCTATGGTGGTTCCGAATCCGCGCTCAAGGGGCTCAGCGATCAGTTTTCCATACGTATTCGTAAGGGTCTCTTCGTCGAAATTAATCTTCTTTGGCAACTGGAAGCCCTTTTTTACAAGATCCATAGTACGGTCTCCTATGTCTTTCTATATTTGTTGTTATCTTTTAGAGAATCCCGGGAAGTCCTCGCCCCGCGATACGACAGCTGTCCGCCGGCTACTTCGAATAGAGCTCGACGATAAGCTGTTCCTGGAGCGGCAGCTGCATCTCCTCCCTCGTCGGGACCCTGATGAACTTCCCTTTCAGGCCCTGGGGGTCGACCTCAACCCACTCGGGATACCCCCGGTGCTCGGCCATCGAGAGACTGTCTGCAATGGCCTGGAGCTGCTTGCTCCCTTCGCCGACCTCGACGGTATCGCCCGGCCTCAGGAGGAAGGACGGCACGTCCGTCTTTCTTCCGTTCACGAGGAAATGCCCGTGGCGGACGAGCTGGCGCGCCTCGCGCCGGTTGAGCGCGAACCCCATGCGGTAGACCGCATTGTCGAGCCGCCGCTCGAGCAGCTGCAGAAGGACCTCACCGGTGATGCCCTTCATGCGCGACGCCTTCTCGAAATAATGGCGGAACTGATCCTCCATGATGGAGTAGATCTTCCGCGCCTTCTGCTTTTCCCTGAGCTGTACGCCGTAGTCGGAGAGCTTGCCCCTGTTCTGGCCGTGCTGTCCCGGAGGATACTTCCTCCGCTCCACCGCGCACTTCTCGGTGTAGCACCGGGTTCCTTTCAAAAAGAGCTTTTCGCCCTCTCTCCTGCACTGCCTGCACAATGGACCTGTATAGCGCGCCATTTATACTCTCCTCCTTTTCGGCGGCCTGCACCCGTTATGCGGTACCGGCGTCACATCCTTGATCAGGGTAATCTCGAGCCCTGCTGCCTGGAGCGCCCTGATCGCCGTCTCCCTGCCCGCGCCGGGGCCCTTGACGAAGACGTCCACCTGCTTGAGCCCGGTCTCCATCGCCTTCTTCGCGGCGGTCTCGGAGGCCATCTGCGCGGCAAAGGGCGTGCCCTTCCGCGAGCCCTTGAACCCGAGGCTGCCTGCGCTCGACCAGGCGATGACATTGCCGGCCGCGTCGGTGATGGTGACGATTGTATTGTTAAACGAGGTCTGGATATGCGCGGAACCGTTGTGTATATGTTTCTTTACTTTCTTGCCGCTTCTCTTCTTCTGCGCCATCGGGTGTTGCTCCTCCTTGCGTACTTTGTAGTCTCTCGAACCGTTATTTCTTCTTCAGTACCAGCTTGCGGGGTCCCTTGCGGGTCCGTGCGTTCGTCTTGGTCCGCTGTCCGTGCACCGGCAGGTGTGCGGAATGCCTCAGCCCCCGGTAGGCGCCGATATCCTGGAGCCGCTTGACGTTCATCGAGATCTCGCGCCTGAGGTCACCCTCGACTTTGTAGTCCTTCTCGATGCGGCCTCGTATCTTTACGATATCCTCGTCGGTCAGGTTCTTCACCCGCGTATCGGGATTGACGTTGATCTCCTTCAGTATCTTGCCCGACAACGCCTTGCCGATACCGAAAATGCGGGTAAGACCTATCTCGACGCGCTCATTCTTGGGCAGGTCGACGCCAGCTATTCTCGCCATGTAGCACTCCTCGTTTCAAAAATTTTCATTCTGCCGTTTACGTTGTGCACGGGGTACGCCTATCCCTGACGCTGCTTGTGCCGCGGGTTCTCGCAGAGAATGCGGACAACCCCTTTTCGCTTCACGATCTTGCACTTCGCGCAGATCGGTTTCACCGAAGGTCTCACCTTCATGGTCCATCCTCCTAAAAGGCGACGCGTGCTCTGCAACGGGCAGCGGGGTGAAGCATCGTCACCCCTTGGCGCGTTACCGACTACGCATCACGCTCACGTTATTTATAACGGTATGTAATGCGCCCCTTGCTCAGGTCGTAGGGCGAAAGCTCTACGGTCACCTTGTCGCCGGGCAGTATCTTTATGAAATGCATCCTCATTTTCCCCGATACGTAGGCGAGGATGACCTGTCCGTTCTCGAGCTCCACCCTGAACATCGCGTTCGGCAGGGTCTCGACTATGGTCCCTTGTACTTCTATATTTTCTTCTTTTGCCATATTTAAGCCTTATATTCTACCTTGTTTTCACCGCTTAGTCAAGACTTTAGGTCCCTGCTTCGTCACCGCGACCGTATGCTCGAAGTGGGCCGACAGCCTGCCGTCCGCCGTGACCGCTGTCCAGCCGTCATCGAGGATCTTGATGTCGGCGGTTCCGGCATTGACCATGGGCTCGATGGCGAGGGTCATCCCCTCCTTCAGCCGCGGCCCCTGTCCGGGCCTGCCGAAATTGGGCACCTGCGGGTCCTCATGGAGGGAGCGGCCGATGCCGTGCCCCACAAACGCCCGGACAACGGAGAAGCCCCCGGCCTCGACATGCTGCTGAACGGCCGCCGAGATATCGGATACCCTGTTGCCGACAACCGCCGCCTTGATCCCCGCTGCAAGCGCCTCTTCGGTGGTCCTGATCAGCCGCAGCGCCTCGGCGTCGACCTCCCCTACGGGAACCGTTATCGCCCCGTCGCCGTAAAAGCCGTCCAGCACTACCCCGAGATCGATACTGACGATATCGCCGCTCCGTACCGTCACCTGCCGCGAGGGCATCCCGTGGACCACCTGGTCGTTGAGCGAAATACAGGTGCTCGCAGGATAGCCTCTGTACCCCTTGAAAGCCGGTACGGCGTTACGCTGCCGTATCGCCGCGTCGGCATACTCCTCTATGTCAGCGGTCGACAGTCCGGCCCTGACAAAGGATCTCAGGTGATCGAGGATCTCGGCGACGATGCGGGATGCCGCTGCGATCTTCTCGATTTCGGCCTGAGATTTGATAATGATCACGGTGCAAGCGCTGTACTAATCTCTTCTGCCCCGCAGCCTTCCCTTCTTGAGGAAGCCCTCGTACGACCGGGTCACCAGGTGCGACTCTATCTGGGAGACCGTATCGAGCGCCACGCCGACGACGATCAGGAGGGAGGTGCCGCCGAAATAAAAGGGCACGTTGAACCGTGATATCAGCAGCTCCGGCATGATACTGACGACCGCCAGGTAGACGGCGCCGACAAAGGTCAGCCGCGTCAGCACCCGGTAAATGTACTCGGAGGTCTTCTGCCCGGGTCTGATCCCGGGGATGAACCCGCCGTGCTTCTGGAGGTTCTCCGCTATATCGACGGGGTTGAAGATCACCGCGGTATAGAAGTAGCTGAAGAAGAAGATCAGGCCCACGTACAAGAGGGTGTAGAGCGTCGTCCCCGGCGAGAGCTGCTGTGCTATGGCCTGCACCCAGGGGATGGCGATAAAGCCGGCGACCGTTGCAGGGAACATGATGATCGAGGAAGCGAAGATCGGGGGAATGACGCCGGCGGTGTTCACCTTGAGCGGCAGGTGCGTCGTCTGGCCGCCGAAGACCTTCTTGCCCACCACCCGCTTCGCGTACTGCACCGGGATCTTCCGCTGGCCCCTCTCGATGAAGATGATGCCGGCCACCACCGCGACCATCGCCACCACCAGGAAGAGGACGAAGAATATCGAGAGCTCGCCCGCCCGCACGAGGCTGTAGGTGCTGACGATCGCGGCGGGGAACCGCGCTACGATTCCCGCGAATATGATCAGCGAGATACCGTTGCCGATACCGCGCTCCGTTATCTGTTCGCCCAGCCACATCAGGAAGGCGGTGCCCGACGTGAGCGTGATCATGGTAAGGATTCTGAAGCCCCAGCCGGGACTCTGGATAAACTGTCCGCCCTGCATGCCCTCAAGCCCCACGGCGATGCCGAAGGACTGAATCGCGGCGATCACCACGGTCGCGTACCGGGTGTATCTGACGATCTTCTTCCTGCCCGCCTCCCCCTCCTTCGCGATCCGTCCGAGCGTCGGGATGACGACGGTGAGGAGCTGGAAGATGATCGACGCGCTGATATACGGCATGATGCCGAGCGCGAAAATCGTCACCCGGGAGAGCGCGCCGCCCGAGAACATATCGAAAAACCCCATCATCGCCCCGCCCTTTTCGGTGAGGAACTTGCTCAGCGCCTCGCTGTTGATGCCCGGCGTGGGGATATGGGCTCCGATGCGGTAGACGGCGAGCATGCCGAGGGTGAAAAGGACCCTGTTCTTGAGCTCCGGTATCTTGAAGATGTTCTGGATGCTGGTCAGAACGCTCACTAGCGGAGCACCTCGTATGTTCCTCCGGCGCTGGTGATCTTCTCGATAGCGGACGAGCTGAAGGCATGCGCCTTGATGGTGAGCGGTCGGGTAAGGGCGCCGTTGCCGAGCACCTTGAGGCCGTCCTTCATGTCCTTGACGATCTTCCGCTCGACGAGCAGCTCGGGAGTCACCACGTCGTCGGCAGTGAGCTTTGCGAGGGTATCGAGGTTGATGACGGCGTACTCTTTCTTGAAAGGACGGTTCTTGAAGCCTCTCTTGGGCAGCCTTCTCTGGAGCGGCGTCTGGCCGCCTTCGAAGGCAGGGCCCTTGCTGCCGCCGGAGCGCGCCTTCTGTCCTTTATGTCCCTTGGTCGCCGTCTTGCCGTGGCCCGAACCGCGGCCGCGGCCGACTCTCTTCGGCTTTTTCGTGCTCCCTTTTTCAGGAGCCAGGGTCTCGATTCTCATAAATCAGCCTTTAACCTCCTGCTCGCTCTCTTCTTCAACGGCAGCAGGCTCTCCCTCTACCCTGCCCCTGAGCTTGAACACCACATCAGGGTCCTTCAGGCTCGTCAGGCCCTCGAGGGTCGCACGCACCGTATTGAAAGGATTATGGCCGCCCAGCGATTTGGCGACGATATCGTGAATGCCCGCGACTTCGAGGACCGCACGCACCGCTCCGCCGGCGATCAGCCCCGTCCCCTTGGGGGCGGGATTCATCACGACCGAGTTCGAGCCGTAGCGGCCGATGATCCGGTGGGGGATGGTCCCCTCTCTCATGGGGAACCTCGTGAGCCGCTTCTTCGCCTGCTCGACCGCCTTCCGGATCGCCTCGGGAACCTCGGAGGCCTTTCCCTTGCCGACGCCCACAACGCCGTCGCCGCTGCCGACCACTACCAGTGCGCTGAAGGAGAACCGCCTGCCGCCCTTCACCACCTTGGCAACCCTGTTTATGTAGACGACCTTGTCTTTCAGATTAAGCCCTTCAGCGTCGATCCTTTCAGTCCTCACCATGCCTCCTCATAGCATAAATTCAACGTTAAAAGATAGCGATGCACCCGTCTAGAACTCGAGGCCGCCTTCGCGCGCGCCGTCGGCAAGGGCCTTGATGCGGCCGTGGTACTTATAGCCGCCGCGGTCGAAGACGACCCTCGTGACCCCGGCCTTGAGCGCCCGTGAGGCGAGCAGCGCGCCGACCTTCTTGGCGGTCGTCACATTGCCCTTATGCCCGCTCTCTCCCCTGAGGTCCTTCTCGACCGTCGAGGCCGCAACGACCGTGCGCCCCTGTACGTCGTTGACGAGCTGAGCGTAAATATTGTTCAAACTTTTATAGACGCAGAGCCTCGGCCGCTCGTCGGTGCCGAGCACCTTCTTTCTGATTCTGACGTGTCTTCTCTTTCGTGCCTGCTCTTTGATACTCACCCGATTCCTCCGCAGTAACCTTGATTTCAGATTTATGACGCGCTACTTCTTGCCTGTCTTGCCCGCCTTCAGCTTGATCCGCTCGCCGGCGTAGCGGACGCCCTTCCCCTTGTACGCGTCGGGCGCCCTCAGTTTGCGGACGTTCGCCGCCACCTGGCCGAGGACCTGCTTATCGATGCCGCTCAGCGTGATCGTGGTCTGCTTCTCGTCCGCCTTGGCCGTAACGCCGGGGGGCAGGTCGAACTCGATGGGATGGGAGTAGCCGAGGGTGAAGGCGAGCTTGCTCCCCTTCACCTGCGCACGGTAGCCGATACCGGTGATCTCGAGCACCCTAGTGTAGCCCTGCGACACGCCGCTCACCATGTTGGCGACCAGGCTCCGGGCAAGCCCGTGGAGCGCCCGGTGGCGCTGCTCGTCCCCCTGCCGCTCGACAACGACGGTGCCGTCTTTGGCAGTGACGGTGATGCCTTCGGGGAAGGTGTAGCTGAGCTCGCCCTTCGGCCCCTTGACCCTCACCACATCCTGCTTCACTTCAACATTGACGCCCTGCGGTATCGCTATTGGTTTCTTGCCGATTCGTGACATCTATCGCTCCTTTATCGCTCCTTCAGGAAAATACTTTTACCACACGTAGCAGAGCACTTCGCCGCCGACGCCCTCGCGGCGGCAGACCCGGTCGCTCATGACACCCTTCGATGTCGTGATCACCGCGATGCCGACACCGCCCATGACGGACGGGACCTCATCCTTGCCGGCGTAGATGCGCCTGCCGGGCCTGCTGATCCTCTTGAGGCCGGTGATGACCGGCCGGTTGTCCGGTGTATATTTAAGGGTTACCCTGAGGACCCCCTGCTTCTTGTCTTTGATGATCTTGTACGATTTGATGAACCCTTCCTCTTTCAGGATCTTCGCGAGCTCGACCTTCATGCGCGAGGCGGGGATATCCACCTTCTCGGTCTTCGTGAGGAGGGTGTTTCTCATTCTGGTAAGCATATCGGCAATCGGATCAGTCAACATAGTATCGCTCCTACCAGCTCGACTTGGTCACGCCCGGGATCTGTCCCTTGAGTGCCAGACCTCTGAAGCAGATTCTGCAGAGCCCGAACTTCCTCATGTAGGCCCTCGGACGGCCGCACACTTTGCAGCGGTTGTAGGTCCGCACTTTGAATTTCGGATCCCTGCTGCTCTTTACGATCAAACTTGTCTTCGCCACCAAACGCCTCCTTTATTTTCTGAATGGCAGTCCCATATGCCTGAGCAGTGCCCGGCACTCCCCGTCGGTGGGAGCGCTCGTGCACATCGTTATGTCGAGACCATGCACCATCTCGACCTTGTCGTAGTCGATCTCGGGGAAGATATACTGCTCCTTCAACCCGAAGGAGTAGTTGCCCCTGCCGTCGAACGACCGCGTCGAAAGCCCCCTGAAGTCCCTGATCCTCGGCAGGGCGAGGCTGATCAGCCGGTCGAGGAACTCGTACATCCGCTCTCCGCGCAGCGTCACCTTGCAGCCGAGCGGAACGCCCTGCTTGAGCTTGAAGCCCGCGATCGCCTTTTTCGACTTCGTCACGAGCGGCTTCTGTCCGGTGACGGCCGCGAGCTCTTTCTCGGCGGCGTCGAGCAGCTTGATGTTCTGGGTCGCCTCGCCGAGGGTCACATGGACGATGATCTTCTTCAGTTTCGGCACCTGCATGATGTTCTTGTAGGAGAACTCCTTCATCAATGCGGGCACTACCTCGTTGGTATATTTTTCATTCAGCCTCGGTGCCATGATTACTCCATGACCTCCTTACACTTCGTGCAGACCCTGAGCTTCTTTCCGCCGTCCTGGAGGGCGTTGCCGATCCGGGTCGGCTTGCTGCACTTGGGGCACCACAGCATGACGTTGGAGATATGAATGGGTCCTTCCTTCTCGATGATGCCGCCCTGCGTATATTTCTTGTTCGGCTTCGTATGCCGCTTGACGATATTGATGCCCTCGACAACGACCCGCTCGTCTTCAGGTGAAACAGCCAGAACCCGGCCTTTCTTGCCCTTGTTCTTCCCGGCTATCACCATCGCCGTATCACCCTTCTTTATCCTCAGCCCCACGGTATTCCTCCTGATCTCCGTTATAGCGTTTATAGTGTTTATAGCGTTTATCGCGTTATCGAGTGAAGCTGAAGCAGTCTCTTGTGCGCTATAACGCTCAACGCTGTACGCTATAACGCGATGAACGCTATAACGTTTATAGTACCTCCGGCGCGAGAGAAATGATCTTCATGAACTCTCTCCACCGCAGTTCTCTTGCTACGGGTCCGAATATTCTCGTTCCGATGGGCTCCATCTGGTTGTTCAGGAGCACCACTGCGTTCTGGTCGAACCGTATATACGAACCGTCCGGCCGCTTCGTTTCGCGCTTCGTCCTGACGACGACGGCCTTCGCCACCGCGCCCTTTTTTACGTTGCCGTCGGGAATCGCCTCCTTGACGCTGACAATGATGATGTCGCCGAGCCGGGCATACCGCCGCCGGGACCCGCCCATCACGCGTATGCACTGTACCTTCTTGGCGCCGGAGTTGTCAGCGACCTCGAGTATGCTCAATGTCTGTATCATTGTCTACTTCCCCTCGCCTTGTACGATTTTAACGACCTGCCACCGCTTGTCCTTGCTGATCGGCCTGCTCTCGACGATCTGGACGACATCGCCGATCTTGCAGGTGTTCTCTTCATCGTGCGCCTTGAACTTGGCGACCTTTTTCACCGTCTTGAGGTAGAGCGGATGCTGGAAGGTCCTCGTCACCGCCACCACGACCGTCTTGTCCATTTTATCGCTGACTACTTTTCCGGTGTATACTTTCTTCGGCATATCCGCTCCCTCACTTACCCGCTCCGGCAGGAGCTCCTTTTTCGGTCACAATGGTCAGTATGCGCGCTATGTCCTTACGTACCGCCCGCACCCTCTGGTTGTTCTGCAGCTCGCCCTTCGCGAGCTGGAACCTGAGATTGAAGAGCTCTTTCCTCAGGTCCATCTCCTTCTGTTTCAGCTCATCTATCGACAAGGCCCGCAATTCGGATGATTTCACGCCACTGCCTCCTCTCTCTTGACGAATTTTGTCGCGATCGGCAGTTTGGCGGAAGCCAGCCGGTACGCCTCCTTTGCGACCTCTTCGGGAACTCCCGAAAGCTCGTAGAGAACGCGGCCCGGCTTCACGACGGCGACCCAGAGCTCGGGGTTGCCTTTCCCTTTTCCCATTCTCGTCTCGGCAGGCTTCTTGGTGATCGGCTTATCGGGGAATATCCTGATCCATACCTTGACGCCCTTCTTCGCCGCACGGGTTATGGCGACACGCGCTGCCTCGATCTGGCGGCTGGTGATCCACCCCGGCTCGGTCGCCTTGATGCCGAAGTCGCCGAAGCTCACGCTCGACCCCCGGTAGGCCTTGCCTTCCATGTTGCCCTTCATCGTCTTTCTGTATTTGATCTTCTTGGGTGCCAGCATGTCACTCTCCTACAAGGGCGGTCCCCGTCTGTTCGGACAGGATGTCCCCATGGTAGAGCCAGACCTTGACCCCGATCTTGCCGTAGGTTGTCCTCGCCTCGGAGAAGCCGTAATCCACATTGGCCCTGAACGTGCTCAGGGGAACTCTTCCTTCACGGTACCACTCGGTCCGGGCGATTTCAGCGCCCGCAAGACGCCCGGAACACTGGACCTTGATGCCGAGGGCGCCGAACCTCATCGCAGACGACACGGCGCGCTTCAGCGCCCGCCTGAAGGCGACGCGCTTCTCGAGCTGGAGCGCGATATTCTCGGCCACCAGCTGCGCATCCACTTCCGGCTTCCTGATCTCTTTTATGTCAATAGCGACCTGCTTCCCGGTTATCGCCTCGAGCTCCTTCTTCAGCTTCTCGACCTCGGCGCCCTTCTTGCCGATGATGATGCCCGGCCGCGCCGTATAGATGATCATCTTCAGCTTCTGCCCGGGCCGCTCGATCTCTATCCGCGCAACCCCCGCATGGAAGAGCTTCTGCTTCACCGCCTTGCGGATATTCAGGTCCTCGATGAGCTGGTCCGCGTAGCCCCGCTTCAGGAACCACCGCGACTCCCACGTCCTGATGATACCCACTCTATTGCCGATCGGATTCGTCTTCTGCCCCACGTCACCACCCCCGTCCGTCAAAACTGTAATCCATATATTACTCCTCCGCCAGAATGATGGTTATATGAGAGGTTCTCTTCCGTATCACGTTCGCTCGTCCCATGGCGCGCGGCTCCATGCGCTTCATGACCGGTCCTGCATCGACAAAGGCCGTCTTTACCTTCAGCTTGTCGATATCGACCTGGGCGTTCGTGTTTTCCGCATTCGCCATCGCCGACTTCAGGAGCTTCTCGATCGGCCGGGCCCCGCGGTACGGCATGAACCGGAGCGACACGAGCGCATCGCCGGCCCTCTTCCCTCTGATAAGATCGATAACCCTTCTCGCCTTACGGGGGGTGATCCGGGCATGTCGTAAAATCGCCTTCGCTTCCATGGTTATTTACCCTTTCCTGCCGCGGTCTTCTCGGAGCCGGAATGCCCTTTAAAGGTCCTCGTCGGCGAGAACTCGCCGAGCTTATGTCCCACCATGTTCTCGGTCACATAGACGGGGATGAACTTCCTGCCGTTGTGCACGGCAAACGTAAGACCGATGAACTCGGGCACGATCGTAGAACGCCGCGACCAGGTCTTGATCATCTTCTTGTCGCCCGTCGCGATCATCGTAGTAACCTTCTTCATGAGCTTGGGCTCCACAAACGGCCCTTTCTTTAAGGATCTCGGCACGTCCTCCTCCTTTAGGTGCGTCTCTTAACGATTAATCTGTCGGTCTTCTTGTTGTTCCGCGTCTTGACGCCTTCGGGCTTGCCCCACGGCGAGCACGGGGGCCTTCCGCCCGAGCTCCTTCCCTCGCCGCCGCCGAGCGGGTGGTCGACGGGGTTCATGGCGACGCCGCGCACATGGGGCCGCTTGCCGAGATACCGCTTCCGGCCGGCCTTGCCGTAGGAGATGTTCTCACGCTCTGCATTGCCCACCTGCCCGACGGTCGCCATGCAGACGGACAGAACGAGCCGCGCCTCTCC
Organism: Nitrospirota bacterium; assembly: GCA_040752355.1. Classification (NCBI taxonomy): domain Bacteria; kingdom Pseudomonadati; phylum Nitrospirota; species Nitrospirota bacterium. The sequence goes on from JBFMHE010000004.1 coordinate 181,696, forward strand.
CGACGGCATCTTTATCTGCGCATATTTTCCCTCTTTGGCGACGATCTGGGCCGCTGCGCCGGCGGTCCTCACGAGCTTTGCGCCCTGTCCGGGATTGAGCTCGATGTTATGGACCATGGTGCCCAGCGGGATATCCTTGAGCGGCAGCGCATTGCCCGTTTTTATCTCGGCGCCCGTGCCCGACATGAGCGTCTCCCCGACGCTCAGGCCCGCAGGAGCGATGATGTAGCGGTACTCGCCGTCTTTGTACTTGAGCAGCGCGATCCGCGACGACCGGTTGGGATCGTACTCTATCGTCTCCACCGTTGCGGCAATGCCGACCTTGTCGCGCTTGAAATCGATAATCCGGTACTGGCGCTTGTTGCCGCCGCCCCGCCACCAGGAGGTGACCTCTCCGGTATTGTTCCTGCCGCCCGTCTTCCTGAGCGGAGCCGTCAGCGGCTTGTGCGGGGTATCGGTGGTGACGTCCTTATAGTCTGACGCGGACTGGAACCTTCTCCCCGCTGATGTCGGATTATATTTTCTTATTCCCATGGCCTCTCTTCCTCTATCTCGCTTGTCTCGTTAGTGATCGCCCGCTGTCCGCTGCGCGATACGGCCGCTTATACGCCCTCGATGAAATCGAGCTTTTCGCCCGCCTTCAGGGTTATGACCGCCTTCTTCCTGTCCGAACGCCTCCCTACGGACTTCCCGTACCGCTTGACCTTTCCCTTCGTGGTGATGGTGGCGACCTTCTCGACCTTGACCTTGAAGATCTCCTCCATCGCCTTCTTTATCTCGTGCTTGTTCGCACCGGGATCGACTTCGATAAGGATTTTATTCTCGCGCTCCTTCAGGTCCATTCCCTTTTCGTTGAAGAGCGGTTTCTTGATAATGCTGTAGATCGTCTTCATGGCTACGCCGCCTCCTCGCCCTGCAGTTTTTTCAGGGCATCGGCGGTAAAGAGCAGATGGCCGAAGGCCGCAACCATATACGCATTGAGGTCCGCCGCCCTCACCACCTCCACGCCCGGGATATTTCTCGCCGAGGTGAAGATCGTTTTGTTGTCCTCCGGGATAACGATGAGGACGCTCTTTTCATGCAGCCCGAGATTCCTGAGGATTTGCACCATATCCCTGGTCTTCGGCTTCTCGAGGGAGAGCGCATCGACCAGGACGATCTCGCCGTCGGCGTACTTCATCGACAGCGCCTTCGAGAGCGCCGCGCGCCTCATGTTCTTGGGCAGCCGCATCGAGTAGTCGCGGGGCTGGGGGCCGAAGACGATACCGCCGCCGCGCCACTGGGCGGCCCTGATGCTTCCCTGCCGCGCCCGGCCGGTATGCTTCTGCTTGTACGGCTTCTTGCCGCCGCCGCTCACCATGCCCCTCGTCTTCGTCGCATGCGTGCCCTGCCGCTGGTTGGCGAGGAACGCTACGGCTGCGCTGTGCACCACGCCGGCCGCCGCCTCGCTGCCGAAGAGCGACGGCAGGAGGTTCATCGTACCCGTGGTCTTGTTGTTCGTGTCCTTGATCTCTATTGTCATGCCCGCTGGCGTCATGTTCTCTGGCGTCATGTTAGTCTTCCTTCCGAATCTCGACGATCGTATTTGCAGGCCCCGGGATAGCGCCCTTTATCAGGATGAGGTTCTGCTCCGGACGGACATCGACGACGGTCAGGTTCTGGACCGTCACCCGCTCGTTGCCCTGGTGGCCGGCCATCCTCATTCCCTTCCAGACCCGCGAGGGGAACGAGCTCGCGCCGATCGAGCCGGGAGCCCTGTTGAACATCGAGCCGTGGGTATCGGGTCCGCCCCTGAAGTTGTGGCGCTTCATGACGCCCTGGAACCCCTTCCCCTTCGAGACGCCGGTCACCGTGACCACATCGCCCTTGCCGAAGCTCTCGGACTTTATCGCGTCGCCCACCTTGAGCCCGGTCATGGGGAACTCCCTCATCACTTTAAAGGCGGCGGTCCCGGCCTTTTTGAAAACGCCGGCCATCGGCTTCGGGGTCTTCTTCGGCTTCGCTACCTCGCCGAACCCGACCTTCACCGCCTCGTAGCCGTCACGCTCCGGCGTCTTCACCTGAACGACCACGCACGGGCCGGCCTCCACGACGGTCACCGGCACCAGCCTGCCGTCCTCGGTGAAGATCTGCGTCATGCCAAGCTTCTTCCCTAGAATCCCTGTCATAGCTTTATCTCCACGTCAACCCCTGAAGCGAGCTCCAGCTTCATCAGCGCATCGACCGTATCAGGAGTAGGATCATAGATATCAATCAATCTCTTGTGCGTCCGTATCTCGAACTGCTCCCGCGACTTCTTGTCGACATGGGGCGACCGCAGGATCGTGTACTTGCTGATCTTCGTCGGGAGCGGCACCGGCCCGGCAATCCGCGCACCCGTTCTCTGCGCGGTATCCACTATCTCCCGTACCGACTGGTCGAGCAGCCTGTGATCGTATGCTTTCAGTTTTATGCGTATTTTTTGATTCACCGTATGACTCCGCCCTACTGGATGATATCGGTGACGACGCCGGCACCGACGGTTCTGCCGCCCTCACGGATAGCGAACCTCAGTTCCTTCTCCATTGCGATAGGGGCGATCAGCTCGACCGTTAACGACACATTGTCT